>JANNKZ010000065.1:0-1687 GCA_031396515.1 Gammaproteobacteria bacterium | reverse complement strand
GCGAAGTGCATGACGGTGTCAATGCCGTGCTTCGCCAGGAGCCCCGACACGAGCGCCGCGTCGCCGGTGTCCCCGCGCACGAACTCGCCGTGCAGCACCGAGGAACGAAACCCGGTCGAGAGGTTGTCGAGCGTAACGAGTCTTTCGCCGCGTTCGGCGAGCTGGCGCGCGACGTGGCTGCCGATGTAGCCGGCGCCGCCGGTGACGAGGATGGTGCTCATCCGTACTCCGCGATATGTTGCGTCGATGATAGCAACTGATCCGGGGGCCCCGTTTGCGACGCTGTCCCCGGATTTGATCGTCGACGCGGTCGAGGCGGCGGGTTTCGCAGGGGACGGGCGGGTGCTGGCCCTCGGCAGCTACGAGAACCGTGTGTTCCAGGTCGGGATCGAGGACGCGGAACCCGTGGTCGTCAAGTTCTACCGGCCGGGCCGGTGGAGCGACCTGGCGATCGCCGAGGAACATGCGTTCGCGCGGGAGCTCGCGGCGGCTGAGATTCCGGTCATCGCGCCGCTCGTGCCGCCGCGCGGGGAAGCGCTCGGCGACGGCCCCGTGCCAGTGTTCGCCGGTTTCCGGTTCGCGATCTATCCGCGGCGCGGCGGCCAATGGCCGGAACTCGGCACTGCGGATGATCGCCAGTGGATCGGCCGATTCCTCGGGCGCATTCACGCGATCGGCGCGACGCGGACGTTCCAGTATCGCGCGCGCCTGTCGCCGTCGGCGATGGGCCGGAATTCGGTCGACTACCTGCTGGACGGCGGCTTCGTGCCCGAGTACGTCCAGCATCGCTACGAGCAGGTGACAGGCGAGCTGCTCGACCTGGTCGAGACGCAGTTCGAGGCGACCGGCCCGGTCCGGCAGCTGCGTATTCACGGCGACTGCCATCGCAACAATGTGCTGTGGACCAACGCCGGGCCGCACTTCGTCGATCTCGACGACTGCATGACCGGGCCCGCGGTCCAGGATCTGTGGATGCTGCTCGCGGGCGGGCCGGCGGAGATGCGGGCGCAGCTCGCGGACGTGCTGGAGGGTTACGACCAGTTCGCGTCCTTCGACCGCTGCGAGATCGCCCTGATCGAGCCGCTGCGGGCGCTGCGCATGGTCCATTACGCTGCGTGGCTCGCCCGGCGCTGGGACGATCCGGCGTTTCCGCGCGCCTTTCCGTGGTTCGGCGAAGCCCGCTATTGGGAAAACCACGTGGCGGAACTCGAAGAGCAGGGGATGACGCTGCAGTCCTGATTTTATGAATCAATCAGTTACAGGCTCATTCTGAAGTAGATACTCAGTCGGTGGCGGGTTACAATCCGCGGCCTTTTTTGCGCCCGGAACCTCCGTGATCCAGAACCTCCGCAACCTCGCGATCATCGCGCACGTCGACCATGGCAAGACCACGCTGGTCGACAAGCTGTTGCGGCAGTCCGGCACGCTCGATGCGCGGAAGCCCGTGACCGATCGCGTGATGGACTCGAACGCACTCGAGCGCGAGCGCGGCATCACCATCCTCGCCAAGAACACGGCGATCCAGTGGCGCGATTACCGCATCAACATCGTCGACACGCCTGGCCACGCGGACTTCGGCGGCGAGGTCGAGCGCGTGCTGTCGATGGTGGATTGCGTGCTGCTGCTCGTCGACGCGGTGGACGGCCCGATGCCGCAGACGCGCTTCGTCACGCAGAAAGCGTTCTCG
>JANNKZ010000064.1:0-4354 GCA_031396515.1 Gammaproteobacteria bacterium | reverse complement strand
GGCGGCAGGAAGTCATATGCTGGCACCCGTAGACGATCGGAATCACTACCGGACGATCTGGCTCTCCGATGTCCACCTGGGCACGCCCGGGTGTCAGGCCTACTACCTCCTCGATTTCCTGCGCGCCAACCAGGCCGACAGCCTCTATCTGGTCGGCGACATCCTGGACGGCTGGCAGCTCAAGAAGGGCTGGTACTGGCCCCAGGCCCACAACGACGTGGTGCAGAAGGTGCTGCGCGCAGCGCGCAAGGGCACCAAGGTCATCTTCATCCCGGGCAATCACGACGAACACCTGCGCCAGTTCATCGGCCTGCAACTCGGCGGCATTACCGTGGCCGAGGACGCCATCCACGTGACGGCGGACGGCAGGCGTTTGTGGGTCGTGCACGGGGATCTCTTCGACGGCGTGATGAAGCACGCGCGCTGGCTCGCGCATCTGGGCGACCACGCCTACCGGATCCTGCTGAAGCTGAATCGCTGGCTCAACGCGATCCGCCAGCGCCTCGGCATGCCGTACTGGTCGCTGTCGCAGTACCTCAAGCATCAGGCCAAGAACGCGGTCAGCTTCATACACGATTTCCAGCTCGTGATTACCGAAGAAGCGCGCCGGCGCGCCTCCGACGGAGTGGACTGCGGCCACAAACACAAGGCCGAGGTCAAGGAGATCGACGGCATCCTGTACTGCAATGACGGCGACTGGGTCGAGAGCATGACTGCGCTCGCCGAGACTTTTGACGGTGAGCTGAAGCTCATCGAATGGCACACCCGCCTGGAAGCACCACTGAACCTGGGCCGCGTCATCGACGAGCTGCCCATCACCGAGGCCGTGCTCGCATGAACCCTGGAGGAACAATGAAGATCGCCATGGTGACGGACGCTTGGGAACCGCAGGTCAACGGCGTCGTGCGCACGCTGAAATCCACCGCCCGTGAGCTGCAGAAGATGGGCCACACGGTGGAGATGATCACGCCGCTCGAGTTCAAGACGCTGCCCTGCCCGACTTACCCCGACATTCGCTTGTCGCTGTTTCCGGGCGGCAAGGTCAGGCGTCGTCTGGCCGAGCTCGACCCGGATGCGATCCACATTGCGACGGAAGGCCCGCTCGGGCTCGCGGCACGCGGCTATGCCATGCGGCACGGCATTCCGTTCACGACCGCCTATCACACGCGCTTTCCCGAATACATCAAGGCGCGCATCGCCATGCCGCTGTCGTGGTCGTATGCGTTCCTGCGCTGGTTCCACGGGCCGTCGAAGGCAGTGATGGCGCCGACAGTTGTGGTGAAGAAGGATCTCGAGGCCTGGGGATTTACGAATGTCGTGCTGTGGTCACGCGGCGTGGATCTCGACATCTTCAAGCCCGGCAAGAGCAAGCGCCTGAACACCGAGCCACCGATCTTCCTGTATGTCGGCCGCGTGGCGGTGGAGAAGAACATCGAGGCCTTCCTCGAGCTCGACCTGCCCGGCTCGAAATGGGTTGCGGGCGCGGGGCCCGCGTTGAGCGGCATCCGGATGAAGTTTCCCGGCGTGAACTTCCTGGGCGTGCTCAACCAGTGGGAACTCGCCGAGGTGTATTCGTCGGCGACCGTGTTCGTGTTCCCGAGCAAGACCGATACCTTCGGGCTGGTGTTGCTGGAGGCGATGGCCTGCGGCCTGCCGGTTGCGGCCTATCCCGTCACGGGGCCGCTGGATGTGCTCGGCGACGACTGCAAGGGCGGCGTGATGCACGAGGATCTGCGCACGGCCTGCATGGCGGCGCTCGACCTCAAGCGCGAGGACGCGGTGGCGCACGCCAAGAAGTTCTCTTGGCGCGCGGCGACGGAAGAGTTCCTCGCCAACCTGCACCCGCGTGATCGCGGCGCACGCGTGCAAGCCCGCCTGGCCGATGAAAGCGGGGCTGTGTAGCGTGCAAGACCAGGAACTGGGGCCTTACAACGATTATTCGACCGACGACAATCCGCACAAGGGCAATCGGGGGCTCACACGCGCCTGGCATGCCGCGAAGAATTCCTGGAGCGGCCTAGTCTTTGCGATCCGCGAGGAAAGCGCTTTCCGCCAGGAGCTGACGCTCGCCGCCATCCTGATCCCGCTCTCGCTGATCCTGCCCTTCGGCGCCATCGAGCGCCTGCTGCTGATCGGCTCGATCGTGCTGGTGCTGATCGTCGAGCTCGTGAACTCCGGCGTCGAAGCGGCGATCGACCGCATCTCGTTCGAGCACCACGGGCTGTCCAAGCGCGCGAAGGACTACGGCAGCGCGGCGGTGATGCTGGCGCTCGTGGTCTGTGCGGGGTTCTGGATTACCCTGACCTGGCGGTTGTTGGTGATGGGCTAATCCGCCCGCCACCAATTACAAGGTCACTGCGGAAGCTTGAAATCAAACTTGATCGCCGCAAGTTGCTCAGGCGCCATGCCATGCCTACGTAGAAACGGTAACCAGCGTGCATCCTTGTGAAGATTCTCGCAGAGGGGCGACGACGGAATCTGGCTGAGTGCAGGATCCCGCATTCGAGCTGCTCTATCCAACCATTCGAAGGCTCTATCGGTATCGCCGCGGAAGGCCGCGGCTTCGACAATAGAAGTCACAAATAGGTGTCCATACTTTTGGGTCAATTCGGTCCATGCAGCTTCGGACGCGGCCGACTCTCCGAGTGCGTGATGGGCGAGAGCTTTGACCTCAAGACGCCACCCATCGTCGGTTTCGAATCTAATCTCCTCGAGCGCCGCTCTTGGATTCCCCTGCAACACCAATGCCTCGCCAAGTACGGCGCGTCCACCGAGGCCCGACGGACTAAGTGCCAGCGCTGTGCGGAGTTCCGCAATGGCGGCGTTCCAGTGTCGCGCGAAATAGTGTGCGCGGCCTAACTCGAAATGCGCATCAGAATTCAGCGGATCGTGACTCACGACGTACTCGGCTAACTGAATCGCTAGATCTAGCCGATCGATGCGCCGTAGCAGCCCAATCGCCATTTTGAAGACTTCGATGTTGCCGGAGTCCAGCGCGAGCGCGTGCGATAGATGTCGTGCGGCGGCCGAGAGATCGCGATTGTAATAGATTGAAATCCAGCCAACGCGCGCGTGCGCCTGCGCGGATTGCGGGTCGAGTGCCAGTGCCTTTTGGGCCGCTTCGGACGCGAGCCGAAATGCCTCATCGCGTGGCCGTAGTCCATCTAGCGCCTGGTTGGCGTAAATGCTCGCCAAGCCATCCCATGCCTCCGCGTAGTTCGGATCCAGATCCAGAGCTTGCTCATATAGTGAGATTGCGACTTCAAGTGCCGGGGCCGTGTACTGATCCGCGATGGCACGACCCTGGAGAAACAGCGTATAGGCTCTGGGTTCCCTACGCTTTTCCTGCCGCGGCGCGTTGAGCAGCCGGGACTTCAGCTCAGAAACGACGGCGTTGGCAATCTCGTCCTGCACTGTGAAGATGTCATCCATAGGGCGGTCATAGCGCTCCGACCACAACTGCGTGCTATCCGATGTGCGGACTAATTGAGCTGTGATGCGTAGCTTGTCTCCAGATGTGCGAACACTGCCTTCGAGCACATGGGCGACGTTTAGCTTCCGGGCGATTTCAGCGATCTCGACGTTCTGGCCCTTGAACGCGAAGGAGGACGTGCGGGCGATCACTTTCAGGTCGGGAACTTGCGCCAGCAAGTTCAGGAGCTCATCCGCGATACCGTCGGACATGTACTCCTGGTTCTTTTCGGCGGACATGTCGGCGAAGGGCAGGACTGCGATCGACTTTTCGTTGGGCGCAACCGCCACATTGGCTGGCACCGTCGTGGCAGCCGGCTTCGCCTCGGGCGCTTTGCTCCGGCCCTGGTAGTACCAGAAGGTCCCGGCGCCCACCGTCAGCAGCAATGCAATACCGGCGAGTACCAGCCGCCGCAAATTCGGCCTGCCGCGCGGCCGCGCCGATCTGGGGCTTCGGCCGCTTGGCTCAATCGTTGCCGCTGGATACACGACAGGGGCCGCTTCGCGATCCGGGTCCAGCAGCTCGCGCAACTGCTGCGCAAACGCTGGCGGCGTTTCACCGCCTGGCAGACGGGTCCACTGCGCGCTCAGGAACTCTTCGGGCACCCGTGCATCGGCTTCGCGTGTGTCGTCGATGACCACGGGCACCAGGAAGTCGGCGTCCTGCGCCCGGTCCAGAATCCGCCGCGTGGCGAGGTTCCACTCGCGCCGGAAATAGCCCTCGATCCGCGCGTTGGTGTGGGTCGAGATCACCGGCAGGAACAATGCGCAGTTGTGGATCTGCTTCTTGATCTGCGCGTCCCAAGCGACTCCTCCGCGCAAGTCGCTTCGGTCGAACCACACCTCGACGCCGGCGATTCGCAGGGCATCGGCGATGCGCGCC
>JANNKZ010000053.1:0-4146 GCA_031396515.1 Gammaproteobacteria bacterium | reverse complement strand
GCAGGTCGGCGTGAAAGCTCCCGGCACCGAGAAGAGCACGACCTTGCCCTTGCCGAGCAATTCTTCCGCCGCCACATTCATCGGCCCGTCCGGACCCATCTGCTTGAGCTTGCCTTCGGGAATCCTGTCGCCTGACTTGATGGTCATGATGTTTCTTCCTCCAGTCGTGAATTCATTGTGTGGGCGTAGGTGCCGCACGCGGCGCCCCGGGAAACGGTCCCGCCTTGATCAGCATGCCGGGCACCGTGTGGCCGACCTGGCCTTCGATCCAGCGCGCAGTCACGATCGCGCGATCGAGATCGACGCCGGTCTCGATGCCCATGCGGGTCAGCAGATAGAGCAGGTCTTCGGTCGGGATGTTGCCGGTCGCGGCCGGCGCGAACGGGCAGCCGCCGAGCCCGCCAAGGCTCGCGTCGAGCGTGTCGGCGCCTGCCATGACGGCGGCGTAGGCATTCGCGAGGCCGGTATTGCGGGTGTTGTGGAAGTGGCCGCGCAGGCTCATGCCGGGCAGCGCCTCGGCAACGCGGCCGAACAGGTCGGTCACCTGGCTTGGCACACCGACGCCGATCGTGTCGGCAATCGCGATCTCGACGGGTGCGCCTTCCGCCACCTCGCGGGCGATTGCGACCACGCGCGCAGGCAGCACCTCGCCCTCGAAGGGACAGCCGAAGGCGGCAGAGATCGTCACTTGGGCACGAATACCGGCCGCCCGCGCCGCGGGCGCGATCTCGCGCCAGACGCGGATGGACTCGGCGCTGTCCACGCCCTGGTTGCGGCGATTGAACGTGTCGGTCGTGAACACGACCATGCCGATCTCCGCGCAGCGCGCCGCGACCGCGCGATCGAATCCGGCGCGATTCAGGACCAGGCCGACGTAGATGACGCCTTCGGGGCGCGGCAGCGCATCGAGGATAGCCTCGGCATCGGCCATCTGCGGGACGCGCTTGGGATTGACGAAGCTCGCGACTTCGATGCGGCGCAGGCCCGCATCGACGGCGCGGCGGATGAATTCGATCTTGGCCGTGGTCGTGACCGCGGCCGCCTCGTTCTGCAGGCCGTCGCGAGGGCCGACTTCGACGATGCCGATTTTCCGGGCGGGTTCCACCACCCGGATTATACGGTCATCACCCGGCCATGCTGGACCAGAGGTCGGCGACGCCGCGCATCTTCGGATTCGCCGTCGCGGCCGCCTTGAACGCATTGCGGGCTTCCGTCGACTTCTTGCTCTCGACCAACGCAATGCCGAGCAGCATGTTGAGGTCGTCGGCGCGACGCAGCTTGCCCTTGGTCACGCCGCGCTTGGCCGCTTCCGTTGCCTTGCCGAAGTTCTTCAGGGTGAAGTAGCCGATCGCGACCTTGGCCTCCGGCTCACCGGTCTGAATCGCGCGGGCCTCGACTTCCTGCTGCGGCAGCGCCGCCTTGAGCCGTACGAGCTGTGCCTTGGCGTCGGTCAGCAGGCGGTTACTGCGGTCGTCTTTCTTGATCGCGCCGCTCGCCATGCCCTTCTCGAGCATCGCGACCGCCTCGCCGGGACTCGCCATGTCGAGCGCGGTCTGGGCGTACTTCGCGTAGTGGTCGTTCGACAGCAGGTTCCGCGACGCGCCGAGGCGATAGACGTGGATCATGATGACCGGATCGCGCGCGGACTCCACTTCGTAGGCGCTCGCAATCCACTTGAAGGAGTCCTTGCTCGGCGCGGCCACGATCAGGCGATGCAGCGTCTGCATGCGCTTGGCATTGTTGCCGGTCTCCTGGTAGGCCTTGTGCAGCGCGAGCAGGAGCTTCGAGGTCACCGTGGCCGGCTTCTTCGCCTTCTCCGCAGCCGCGATCGCTTTCTCGAGCGTCGTTGCGGCCGGGCCGTAGCTCTTGAGCGCGATCTGGCTGTTGCCGAGCAGGATCAGGTCGTCGGTGTTGAGACCGCCCGCAGCGGCAAGCCGGTCGAGCGTGGCGGCCGCCTCACGGTACTCGCGCAAGCTGTAGTGCGTCGTCGCCTTCAGGCGCAGCTTGCGCGAGAGGTCGGCGCCGCTGACGCGGCCGGTCGCGATGCGTTCGTCCACGGTCTGGATGACGAGGCGGTGATCCTTCGCGCTGCTCGCGGCCCAGATCATGAGCTCGTTGACGCCCTGCTCTTCCTGCGGCGACAGCGGCGCCTTCGCCTTGGCTTCCTTCAGCAGGCGGATCGCCTCCGTGAAGCTACCCTTCTGGCCCGCGGCCTGCGCTTCCTTGACCTTGTCAGCCACTTCCTTGCGCCAGCCGCCTTGCGACTGGGCCTGGGCCTCGGTCGTCAGGGTCATGGCGACCACGCCGGCGAGCGGCAGCGCCAACAGGGCAGCCAGTACGCTGGCACGGAAATTCAGGGTTTTCGTCATCGTTTTTCTCCTGGATCAACCACCGGCCTCAGGTGCCGGCGCCGCCGCCGGTCGCGCCAACCGCGCCAGCCACAACTTCGCGATGCGCGCCGTCTGGCCGCCCGCTGGCGCCGCGGCCGCCGCGGCCTCGAAGGCCGCGCGCGCTTCATCAGTGCGACCGAGTTCCGTCAGTGCCGCGCCGAGCAGCAGATTGGCGTCGTCCATGCGCGCCACGCCACCCTTGGCGATGCCTTTCTGCGTCGACGCTGCAGCCTGCTCAAAATTGCCGACGCTGTAGAAACCGAGGCCGACCTTGACTCCCACTTCGCCCTTCGGATTTTTCTCAGCCGCCGCCGCTTCGGCCGGCAACGATTTCTTGTCCGCTGCCACCGCCGCCTTGGCTTCCTGAAGGATCTGCTGGTTCGTGCCCGCGTTCGGCACGATACCTTCCTTCATGCCGCGTTCGAGAGCGCGCTGCGCCTCGCCTGGGCTGCCGGCGACCAGCGCAGTATCCGCATAATTGAGATAGCCGCCAACCGTCGCGAGCCCGCCCTGCGGGTCGGTCACGGCGAGCCGGTAGGCGTTCAACATAACGATGCGGTCGTCCTTGGTCTCGCTCTGGTAGATCGCGACGATGCGGCTGTAATACTCCTTGTTCGGGTAGTAGCCGACCAGCGTCTCCAGGTTGGCCATGCGTCCCACATTGTCCTTGGTCTCGACGAAGGCGCGGTCACGCAGCTGGAACCAGGCTTCTTTCGGCGTCTGGCCCTTGGCGACCGACACGTCGATGGCCTTGCCAAGCCAGGCCGCGGCTTCCGGGTAGTTGGTGGCCTGCAGGTAGAGACGTCCGAGCGTCTCGAGCTCGTCCGGTTCGACGTCCGGCGTTGCGTCCACGAACTTACGGAAGTGCTCCAGCGTCTTGTCCTTGTCCTGCTTCTTGCTGTAGTGCGCCGCGAGCTGGCGGTGCATGGCGCCGATCTGCTCGGGGTCCGTGTAACCTTCCGCCAGGTAGACCTGGATCGCGGCTGCGATGGCGTCCTCGTCGGCCATGCCCTGGGCCGCCTGCAGGCGCCAGGTCGCCAGCACCTTCTTCTCGTCGCGGCTCAGGCTCGGCAGCGCCTCGATGGCCGGCAGGGTGGCGAGCGCCTCGGGCCACTTCTTGTCGTTGACGAGCTTCTGCGCCTCGCCAGCGAGCTTGATGAATTCCTTGCTGTATTCGGGCTGCGGGCCGGCCTGCTCGGCAGCGGCCGCTTCTTCCTTCTTTTTCTTGCTCGCGGCGTCAGCAAGATCCGGAACTGCAGACAGGACCATGAGCGCGAGGCCCATCGCCACCCAACGACTCGATGCAGAAATGCGTGTGGTCATTTCCCTTCCTCGGCTGCGGCTCCTGGCCGGCTTGTTTGCGTGGGGCGGCTTTATACCGTAAAACCCGCCCGGCTGTCTTCTCAGGTCCTTGATCTGGTTGACTGCCTCGGGCCACCCGGGGTTCCGGTGCCGGAAATATTCCCTGGAATTCAGCCCTTGTTCAGTCGGTATCGTGCCAAAAAAAGGGCCCGCCGTAGCGGGCCCCTGTTTTCCGTCAAGTCGACGCCCGTCCGGCGGCTAGCCGCCAGGCGGTGGCGGTTCGGCGATGAACCCGACCTTTCGCATGCCGCCCCGCTGCAGGACGGCCAGCGTGTCCGAGACGTGCTCGTAGCGGGCGCGCTTGTCGGCCCGGATGTGCACTTCCGGCTGCGGATCCTTTACCGCCTCCTGAAGCACGTAGTCGAGCAGGTCGCTGCGGTTCACGCCGTTCTCG
>JANNKZ010000052.1:0-1878 GCA_031396515.1 Gammaproteobacteria bacterium | reverse complement strand
CTTCCCGTTCAACGAACGGATCGACTCATTGTCCGTCGACACGCGCGCCTACTTGGAAATTGGAGCAGGAGGCAGCGTCGAGCAGTCATTGCTGTTCGGCGTGGACTACCGCGAGTACGACGGCTTCTCCGAGTTCGGCTTCGGTTTCGGCACGGCGCCGCCGATCGACCTGTTCGACCCGGTGTACAACACGGCGCCGATCGTGGACGTGACGATTTTTCCGTTCATCGACGAGACCCGCGAGCAAATCGGGGTCTACCTCCAGGACCAGATAAAGTTTGGAAAATTCATCCTGACGCTGAACGCCCGTAACGACTGGGTCGAGCGCAAGCCGGCGAGCGGCGGTACCCAGGACGACGAGGAGTTCACTTACCGGGTCGGCGCCAACTACGTGTTCGACAACGGCTTCGCGCCGTACCTCCAGGTGGCGACGTCATTCGAGCCGGTGTCCGGTGCGACTTTCGATGGCGTGGCGTTCGTGCCGACGACCGGCGACCAGATCGAGGCCGGCGTCAAGTACGACGGCCGCAACCTGGGTAAAGGCGTGCGACTCTTCGGCTCGCTCGCGGCCTACGAGATCGTGCAGAAGAATGTGCTGACGCCGGACCCGGATCACCTGTTCTTCAGCATCCAGGAGGGTGAGGTCGAGGTAAGCGGTGTGGAACTCGAGGTTAGCGCCCGCATCCGCGAACGGCTGACCTTCAACCTGGCCTTCACCAGCATCGACACGGAAATCACGAAAACCAGCGGCAGCGACCTCGGCAACGAACTCGTGGCGGTGCCGGACACGCTGATTTCTGGGCTCGTCGACTACACCTTCCAGGACGGTCCGGCGGCCGGATTCGGCTTTGGCCTCGGCCTGCGCCATCGCGGCAACATGTTCGGCGACAACGCCAACACGTTCGAAAGCGACGACGTGACCGTGTACGACGCCATTCTGCATTACGATATGGAGAAGTGGCGGTTCGCAGTGAACGCCAGCAATTTCACCGACGAAATCTTCGTGGATCGATGCAGCAGCACGGCGAACTGTTTCTACGGGACACGGCGACTGATCACGGGCAGCGTGACGCGCAAGTTCTGATCGCCTCGACCATGCGGGCGACTCTCGTAGCTCTCGCGCTCGCGTTTTGCGGCCACGCGAGCGCGGAGCCCGTCGCGCCGCTGCCTTACGATCACATCCTGCGCCATGACGAGCTGACCAAGCTCCTGAAGCAGTGGGCGGACGCGCGCCCGAATCTCGTCAAGCTCGAGAGCATCGGCACGACGCCGCAGGGCCGCCCGATCTGGTTCCTGACGCTGACCAACGGCGCCACCGGACCGGCGCTGGAGAAACCGGCGCTCGTCGTCGACGGCAACATGCACGCCACCGAATGGGGCGGCGGCGTGGCAGCGCTGAACTTCGTCCACAAGTTGCTGGACGGGTATGGCAGCGACGAGCGCGTGACGCGGCTGCTCGACACGCGAACGGTCTATGTCCTGCCGCGTATGACGCCCGATGGCGTGGACGCGACGCTCGATCAGGGGCGGTTCATCCGCTCGGTGGATCGGCCGTTCCCGACCGCCGTCCCGCAGCCCGGAATCATTCCGCGCGACGTCAACGGCGACGGCCGGTCGCTGTTCATGCGGTATCGCGACCCGTACGGTCCGTGGAAACCCTACGAGCGCGATGCGCGCCTGCTGGTGCCTCGCACGCCCGATGAATCGGGCGGCGATTACTGGCGGGTACTGCCGGAAGGCCTGATCGAAGGCTACGATGGCGTCACGATCGCGAACGAGCCGGAGCACGAGGCGCTCGATTTCGGCGCCAACTTTCCGTCGGACCTGGGACAGACGCCCAGCCAGACCGCCGGCACGCATCCCACATCGGAGCCGGAG
>JANNKZ010000046.1:0-2465 GCA_031396515.1 Gammaproteobacteria bacterium | reverse complement strand
GAGTGCGGTGCGCGATGATGCAGCTCACCTCGACCTCGAACCATCGTGAGCCACGACAATGATCAAATGGGCCATCATCTTTTTCATCATTTCCCTGGTTGCCGGCCTGTTCGGCTTCACGGGAATCGCCGCAGGGTCCCGGTCGATCGCGAAGATCCTGTTCTTCGTGGCGCTGGTGATTTTCCTGATCGTGCTCGTATTCGGCGTGATGCTCGGAAAACTGGTGTTCTGAGCCTGCCTGGCGAGATGCCTACTTCGACGACAGGCTGGACACGCCGGCCGCGAGCTTCTGTGTCCGCCCGCCGAGCGCGAGCGCATTTCCGGCCAGCAGCACCGCGAGCCCGATGAGTCCGGGCACGGTCCAGTGGTAGTTCTCGAAGACCGTCGAAACGATGAGCGCTACGACCGGGAACAGCACGCTCGTGTACGCAGCACGCGCAGCGCCGATTCGCTTCAGGAGCGCAAGGTAGAGGCCGAACGCGAGCGACGTGCCGAAGAGCGACAGGTAGAGCAGCGACAGCACGTAGGGCCAGTGCGGATCGAATGCCAGCGGCGTGCCACGGATCGTCGCGATCACGGCGAGCCCGATCGCGCCATAGGCCATGCCATAGGCATTGACCGTCACGACCGGCAAGCCGCCATTCGTGTTGCGCATCGCCGCCATGTTGCCGAGCGACGCGACATAGGTCGCGGCAAGCGCGAGCAAGGCGCCCTGGAGAATTGAACGGTCGCCCAGCGCCGCCTGCAGTTCCGGCAGGAACAGTAAAGCGACGCCGAGCATGCCCGCCAGGGCCGCGGCCAGGACCCGTCGTTCGACGGGCGTGCCGAAGATCAGCCGGCTATTGACCAGGTTGAAAAAGATGATGCTCGTGAAGAGCACCGCGACCAGGCCGCTTGTCAGGTACTGGGTCGACAGGTAGGTCATCCAGTAATTCAGGCAGAAGAGCGTGAATCCCTGGAGGGCGACGTAACGGTGGTCGCGCCAGGACAGGCGCAGGCTGCTGCCAGTGGCGGCCGCGTAAATGAAGACGCAGATGGCGGCGAGGCCGAAGCGGTAAACGAGCGAAATTTCCGGAGCGACGACGCCGAGCTGGAACTTGATCGTGTACCAGGTCGTGCCCCAGATCAGCACCACGATGGCATAGATGGCGGGACTCGGCACGGCGGGGACGCTATAGTTATTTCCATTGTGAATCAATCACTAAAGCTTAACTTCTCATCAAATATCACGCGTGAGGCCGGCCTCGAAACTCGCTATGATGGTCAGCGACCGCGCGTCAGCCCCATCCCAGACGGCCAGCCGCGGTCACCGTTCGGTCGGACGCGGCTGCACTAAGGGGACCGCCGCATGGCATTGACTGTCGCGCTGATTGCGACACTGGCGCTTGCCGCGTCGGCCGGGAATACGGCCGACATCGCCGGGTTGCGCGCGCAATCGGACGCGCTGTTCGCGAGCGGCGACTTCCGCGGTTCGCTCGAAGCCGCCCGGCAGGCCCACGCCCTCGACCAGAAGGATCCCTGGGTTCGCTACGCCTTCCTGCGCGCGCTCGCTGCGGTCGATCCGGAAGCCGCGCGCGTCGCACTGCACGGTGTCCCGGACCCCGCCGCGCTGTCGGCCTTGCCGACCGAGGAGCGTGCCCGGCTCGATACGGCGCTCGGCTACCTCAGCCTCGACCTCGGCGTCGATGCACTGGCGGCGATGCATTTCGGCCACGTGCCGGCGGGCACGGCCAGCCATCCGCAGGCGCAGGCGGGGCTCGCGATCCTTTCCGTGCGTCGCGGGCATACGCGCCAGGCGCTCGTCTATTTCGTTTCCGCCCGCGTGTCCGGCAAGCTCGATCCGTCGCTCGCGGAGCTCGAACGCGAAACGCGCTTCCAGGTCGTGCTGCACGAGTTCGGCACGGCGCGTGACCTGCGCGACGCCAACGCCGCGGGGCGCGCCTACGCGGTACTCGATGAACTGCGCCCGCATCATCCGTCAACGTTGCGCGCCCGCGCGGACCTCGCGGCGCTACGCGGCGATGCGCCGGCACGCGAACGGGCGTTGCGCGAATTGCTGGCGGTGGACCGCTCGGCACGGGGAGCCGCGAGCGAACTCGTCGATACGCTCCTGGTGCAGAACCGACCGCGCGACGCCCTGCACCTCGGCGAAGCCCCCCGCGCTCAAGCCGAGCGTGCTCGCCGGGAACTCGAAGGAGACGACGTAGTCCTCGGAAAAGAGCGTCGAATGGCCCCCCAGGAAGTACGCCGTGTAGACGAGGCTCTCCGCCCGACCCTTCGTCTGGAGCCAGGCCGGGCCGGCGGTGACGCCGAGGCGTCCCGTGGAGCCGACCTTCGTCCAGGCCACCACGTCGAGGGCCAGAGCCAGCGTCTTCAGCCGACCCTCGGCCGGAGGCCGTGCCTCGGACCGCTGCAGGCTTGTCTCCACCAGGTCGTTCGAGGGCGGCGGGCGGGATGAATACCGG
>JANNKZ010000038.1:0-1930 GCA_031396515.1 Gammaproteobacteria bacterium | reverse complement strand
CGGTTCTCGCCGTCGCGCGTCAGGAGCGTCGCGACCGCAATCATCTCGCCGTCGGAATTCCGCATGCGGAACACGTAGGCGGGCGCACCCTCGTGGTCCTGCATGAATCCGTCGATGCGCGCGATCGTCGAGGGCGGCGCCTTCGCGATCGCCATCTGCACCAGCGGCAGCGGGTCGGGGCCGTCGTAGCCGTCGGCGGCCCACAGCAGCATGCCGTTCGCGTCGTAGAACGCGATGCCGAGCGCGCGCGGCATCAGCATCCGCAGGAGGTGTCCGTACGGATCCAGATTGGGTTTAGCGCTCGCCAGATGCAGCGGCAGCTCGTTTCCGACCGGCGTTGCCACGGTGGTGCAATGACTCCTGCCGACGCAAAGCCGGCCCTCTAGCGCAGCCTCGCCGATAGCCGGTATGGCGTCTTTGACGTAATACGCAGTTTGCGGGGGCAGACGCCCGGTTTCAGGGTGTGGACCGCCGGAACCAGGGGATCGGGTCCTGCGGCTTGGCGCCCCGGCGGATTTCTAGGTAAAGCCCGGGTTTGGAGCGTCCGCCGCTATCGCCGACGGTCGCGACCACCTCCCCGCCTTCCACCCGGTCCCCGGCCGCCTTGAAGAGCTGTTCGTTGTGGGCATACAGGCTCATGTAGCCGCCGTGCTCGATGATCAGCAGCAGGCCCATGCCGGGCAGCCAGTCCGCGTAGGCGACGCGCCCGTCGTAGAGCGCCCGGATCTCCGCGCCCCGCGCGGCGTCGATCGTGACGCCGTTCCACTTGAGGCCGCCGCCGCGCGCCTGGCCGAAACGCGCGGAGATCTTGCCGGCGACCGGCCAGGCCAGCTTGCCCTTGACCTTCTCGAATGCCTGCCCGCCGGTCGGCGGCAGGTCTTTCATTGCCTTTCGCAGGTCCGCGATCAGCTTCTCGAGCGCCGCGGCTTCGCGCTTGAGCTTGGAGACCGTATCGCTCGTGCTCTTGATCTCCGCGTTCATGCGGCGGAGCGCGACGCTACGTTCGTTCCGGGCCGCGTCCACTGACGACAGCTCGCGGCGGCTGTCCGCCTCGAGCGCGGCCAGGCGCTCGCGTTCCAGCGCTTCCGCGGCCGCGGCTTCTTCGAGCGCCGTGACGAGGCCCTGGATTTCCTCGATTTTCCCGACGCGCGCGCGCCCGAGATAGGAGTAGTAGACGAGCATGCGGCCGAAGGACGCCGGATCCTCCTGCGAGAGCAGCATCTTGACCTGCTCCTCGCGCCCGCTCATGTAGGCGGAGCGCAGCTGGCTCGCGAGTGCTTCGCGCTGCTCGCCGAGCGCGCGCTCGTGGCGCGCGCGTTCTTCGACGAGCTTCCTGAGCCGGGCGTCGCTCTCGGCCAGTCGCTTGCGGACGCTGCCGAGACGCCCGCGCGCACCGCGCACGTTTTCCTCCGCGTCGCGGAGCTGGCCGTTCAGCTTGTCTCGACGATCCGTGTCGCGGCGGATGTCCCGCTGCAGCGCTTCGATGCGCTCGCGCACTTCCCGCAATTCTTTCTCGGGATCGCGATCCGCAGCGAATCCGGCGGGTGCGGCCAGGAGCAGGCCGCCGACCAGCAGCAGCAAGCAGCGTCCTACCACTTCAACCCATTGTTTTATCAGGGATAATCCCCACTCGGTGGCGATGCCGGGACCCGCGCGATGGCGCTGATATAATGCGCGGCCGTTTTTGGACCCTCGGTCGCGCGGCCGACCCGCGACTCGCGCCATGGACCGACTGCTCGATTATTTCACCAATCATCCGATCCTGGCGGGCGCCGGCGTCGTCATGGCCTTCTTCGTGCTCGCTTTCGAACTGCGCCGGCGCGGCACGGGCGCGAATGCGATCGCGCCCAACGAGGCGATCCGGCTCATGAACGGCGGCGCCGTACTCGTGGACCTGCGCTCGGCCAACCATTTCAAGGACGGGCACATC
>JANNKZ010000006.1:0-7182 GCA_031396515.1 Gammaproteobacteria bacterium | reverse complement strand
TCGGAACCGGCGCGGCGGGCGTGAAGAGGAATTGATAGCTCGCGGCGAGCGCCGCTGGATCGAAGCCGCCGGTCGCGAGCAGGCTCTGCTGGATTGCCGTAAGCCAGGGTGGCGGGGGGAATCCGGCGTTCACGCGGCCGTTGCCGAGTGGCAGGTGCGCCGCAAAACAGACGTGGCAGAAATACGGTCATTCCGCCACCGAATAATAATTCTATCTAAATGATTTATATATCTATTTATGAGAACTTCCGATGGCCAAGAGCCGTTCTTGAAAGTCTTGTTGCACTGCAACAGAAGAAGCATTATCATGCCGCCATCGTACCGACGCCCCAGCTTCTTTAAGGATGCCAGAAATGAACAGCCCGACCTTCGATTTCAATACTTTCCTCGACGCCGGCAAGAAGGCTTTCGCCCCGGCCGCCAAGTTCAGCGAGCTTTCGTTCGCCGGCTTCGAGCGCATCGCGCGTCAGCAGTTTGCCTTCGCGGGCGAAATGCTGGAGTTCTCGCTGAAGCAGATGCAGCTCGCGACCACCGTTCGTGACTTCAACGACCTGACCTCGCGTCAGATCGAGCTGTCGACCCAGTTCGCCGAGCGCGCCACGCAGCGTTCGCAGGACCTGATCAAGCTCACGAGCGAACACCAGGCCGAAATGACGAAGTTGTTCGACCAGACGGTCTCCGAGACCGTCTCCGAGTCCGCCAAGGTCGCCAAAAAGGCCGCCTGACCGGATTCTGACCCTCCCCCCTCGGGACGGTGCGCCTCCGGGCCGCCGTCCTATTTTTTTGCCTTTTTAACGCACTGCGGGATGATCCGGTACACTCCGGCCATGACCAAGGAACGGCTGATCAAGAAGTACGCCAACCGGCGGCTTTACGACGCCTCCATCAGCAAGCACGTCACCCTCGAGGACATCCGGGACCTGATCGTCAAGGGCGAGAAGATCCGGGTGGTCGAGGACAAGAGCGGCGAGGACATCACCCGGCTGATCCTGCTCCAGGTCATCGCCGAGCAGGAACAGTTCGGCAAGCCCATCCTGACGACCCAGCTGCTCGAGTCGATCATCCGGTACTACGGCGGGCCGATGCAGGATTTCATGGCGGGCTACCTCGAACAAAGCGTGTCCGCCTTCATGCGCCAGCAGGAATCGGTGCAGCAGCAGATCTCGCAGATGTTGACCAACTCTCCGCCGCCGATAAACGCCATGGCGGAGTTCACGCGCCAGAACCTGGAAATGTGGAACCGCATGCAGGAAGGCATGCTCGCGATGCTGGTGCCGCCGCGTAAGCCGCGTGCGCCCGGCGAACCGCCCGGCCCCGCCGACTCCGACGAGTCGTCCGCCGCCTAGGCGCTCTGCAGACTCGCCGCATGCTCCCAGGCGAGCATCGCGCGCTTCCGCTCCACGCCCCAGTGATAGCCGCCGAGTGTGCCGTCGCGCCTGAGCACGCGATGGCAGGGGATCAGCCACGCGACCGGGTTGGCGCCGACGGCCTGACCGACCGCCCGGCTCGCATTCGCGTGGCCGATGGCCTGGGCGAGCGCCGAGTAACTGGTCGGACCGCGTGAACCGAGTTCGAGCAGCGCCTGCCAGACCTTGAACTGGAAATTGGTGCCGGCAGGCGCGAGTGTGATCCGGCCGCTGCGCTTGACAAAGACCTGACGCGCGACCGAAGCGACCGCCTCATCGTCGCGCTCGATCGTCGCGCGCGGCCACTGTTCCGCAAGCTCCAGAAAAGCCGCCGAATCCCGGCCATCCACGAAGGCGAGCCGTACCAGCCCGCGCGGCGACAGCGCCGCATGGATCCGGCCGAACGGCGATTCGGCAAAACCATGGCGCAGGCGAATGCCAGCGCCGCCGTCCTTGTACTCGCCCGGCGTCACGGCATCGAAGTGGACGAACAGATCGTGCAGGCGGCCGCCGCCGGAAAGCCCCGCGGCCCAGGCGGCGGTCAGCACCGAACCGCGATCGTCGAGTTCCTTGCGTGCGACCGAGAGCGCGACGGTGCGCAGGTAACGCGTCGGCGACAGGCCGGCCCAGCGCCGGAACTCCCGCGAAAAATGGAACACGCTGAGGCCCGCGACTTTCGCGAGGTCCTCGAGTCCGGGCTTGTCGGCGTGATGGCGATCGATGTACGCGATGACGCGCTCGATGCGCCGGTAGCTCGTGCTGTCGTCGGGAAGTGCGGTTTTCATGGGACGCAGATTGCGGCCGCGGCGGGGCGGCGGCAACCCGGTTCTTGCTGATCGATCAGTCGGCCGTCTTGCGCTTGCCGGTCAGGTCGCCGATCGGCAGCGTCCCCGACTCCTCGAACGGAATCGAGCGCAGCAGGCCGATCTTGGTCGACAGCTTGCCGCGCAGGCGGTAACCGATTTCCTCACGCGATTTGCGGTCGCCGCCGGCGATCTTGAAAAGAGCGGAGGCCGCATTCGCGGTCACGATCATGTCGAACTCCGCCTCGCCATGCGCCGGCACGACGAACTCCCGCGCGCTGACGCCGGTCGCAAACGGTTCGCCGGCCAGTTCGACATCCACGTCGAGCCCGTTGACCGGCAGCTCGATCGTGTTCGGGTTCTGCACGCGCAGACGCACCTCGAGCTTCTGCTCGAACAGGCTCGCCTCGACCGTGCGGATGCCGACGAAGGAGACTTCCGGCGTCTCGAGGTGGGTGCCGATGCCCGCACAGGCCGCGAGCGCCGCCAGACCGAGGATTGCCGGGAGTTTCGATCTCATGTGCTCATGATGCCCGATCAAGGGGCAAAATAGGATTGACTAGTATTAAGTTAGTAGTATTATCCACTCAATAGTGCTGCTAATCAGGTAAGCATTCGTGGTTGAGCAACGCGAAGTCCCGGAAGCCGATGACGACCGTCTGGCGCAGAAATTCCAGCGCGAGCTGAACGCCGGCCTGGTCGGCCTCGTTCTGCTTGCCGTCCTGGACGGCGCGGATGAGGACCTCTACGGCTACCAGATCGCCAAGCGCCTCCAGGAGCTCGGCAACGGCAGCCCGCCAGTCAAGCAAGGCGCCCTCTACCCCGTTTTGCGCCAGCTTTCGGCCAATGGCTTGCTGGCGAGCCGCATCGTGCCGTCCTACGCTGGCCCGCCGCGACGCTACTACCGCATCACCGACGCCGGCCGCGCCACGCTGGTCGAGTGGCGCAACATCTGGCGCAGCACCCGCGATTTCGTCGACGGTTTTACGGATTCGAACGGAGCATCCCCATGAACGAACGGACGGCCCCACGCTCGATCGAGCAGTACCTCGCGGCGCTGCGCGCCGCCCTCGCCGGCGAGGATCCGGCGCTGGTGCAGGACGCGCTCTACGACGCCGAGGAATACCTGCGCGCGGAAGTTGCCGCCAACAGCGGCCGCACCGAAGCCGACACGCTCGAGCTGATCGCCAGCACCTACGGCGCGCCGGACGAAGTGGCGGCCGCTTATCGCACCACCGAGAAGCAGGTTCGCACGGCGCTTGCGCCGGCGCCCCGCAAGCCCGCGCGCACCGCGTTCGGGCGGTTTTTCTCGGTGTACGGCGACGCCCGCACCTGGACCGCCCTTTTCTTCATGCTGCTCTCGATCGTCACCGGCGTCTTCTATTTCACGTTGACGGTCACCGGGCTCTCGATGTCCGCGGGCATGCTCATCCTGATCATCGGCATCCCCTTCTTCCTGCTGTTCGTTGGCTTCACGCGCGTGCTCGCGCTCGCGGAAGGCCGCTTGGTCGAGGGACTGCTCGGCCAGCGCATGCCGCGCCGGCCGGTCTATCCGCTGAAGGGCATCGCGATCATGGAGCGCATCAAGCTGATGCTCGCGGACCGCCGCACCTGGACGACGATGTTCTATTTCCTGCTGATGCTGCCGCTCGGCATCCTTTATTTCGTCGTCGCCACGGTGGGGATCACCGTGAGCATCGGCCTGATTGGCGGCGGAATCATGGGTCTGCTGCTTGAAACCGGCATCGGTTCCGGGGCCATCAGCTTCGACGACGCCGTCTATTACGGCCTGTCGCCGCTCGCCGCGCCTTTCGTCATCATCCTCGGGGTCCTGCTGCTGACGGCTTTCATGCACCTGATCCGCGGCATCGGCCGCACGCACGGAAACATCGCGAAGAACCTGCTGGTCGCGCGGACCGACCCGGCTTGAGGCGATAATGGCCGCATGATCGCGGCCTCGTTTCTACTGCTCGCCGCCGGCGCCGGGCAATGTCTGCCGGACGATGCCGGATTCCTGAACATGCGCCTGCGCGGCAGCATCGAGGCCGAAATCGACTGGCGCGAACCCGAACTCGACTGCACCGGCATGTCGCGCCCGGACGGGCGCGGCTTGCGGCTGCGCTTTGCGGGCAAACTGGCGGGCGGGGATCTCGCGATCGTGTTCGCCGCGCCCGAGCTCGGCATGGGCGTGTCGGCCAGGAGCGTGCCGGTCAACGTGACGGTGCTCGACGGCGCGGGCGAGCACATCTACGGCACACAGGGTGACAGCCGCTGCTTTTTCGACGAAGTCGAACAGGTCGCGCTCACGGATGCCACGCTGCCGCTGCAAAGCTACCGGGTCGAGGCCCGCGGGTTCTGCACCGTGCCGGCAAGGGCCCTGGATGGCGACGGCGCGGTGCTGTTGACGCGCTTCGATTTCGCCGGGCTCGTGACTTTCGCGGAAGAACCGTGAAAGCCGGTTTCTCCGCCCTGCTCCTCGCTTGCGTCGCTGTCGCCGGTGGAGCGGAAGCTCTCGGCAAGCGTCCCGCCTCCCTGTTTCCCCATTTGCCGAACGCAGGCATCCGGGTCAAGACCGCGACTGGCAACCACTCGTTTTCAGTCTGGATCGCCGCCGACGATCCGAGCCGCGAGCGCGGCCTGATGTACGTGCGTGAGCTGCCGCTCGACCAAGGCATGCTTTTCCTGTTCGACGAACCGCAGTACGCCGCCTTTTGGATGAAGAACACTCATATATCACTGGATCTGGTATTCATCGCAGCGGACGGAGTCGTCGTCAATGTCGCCACGGACACGACGCCGTACTCGCTGAAACCGATCCCGTCGGCTGCGCCGGTCAAGGGTGTCCTGGAACTCGTAGCGGGAACCGCGGCACGCATTGGCCTCGCGAAGCACGACCGGGTGCTGCACCCGGCATTCGCCGAAGTGCAGAGTTCATCTGAGTCCGGAAACCCGTCGCCGCCGCAGTAACTCCTTGATTCAGAAAGATAAGTACGCAGGTTTGCAGGCCGAGACGGAACCAAGGCGGCGACCCAGCGGGCCCGCTTCGGCGTTGTTGAAGCGGCCATCGACACTTCCGTCCCGATGGTTGACGACACTCTTCAAGTCTGCGTCCGCACACCCATTGTTGGCTGACAACAACACGTCGCCTATTCAGGGTCGATGTTTCACTCTGGTCGGGTCCTGACACTGCGGCGTTATTGCCAGCAGCGGTAAGACGTTTCGCGGCCGGATTACAGCCTAGTGTTGCTCTTCTGCAACAACTGTTGCATGCGCGTCGAAGATTGTTATGATGCCGCACCGATAGTGGCCGGAAGAACGTATGTTTTTTGCCACTTTGGTTTTCTGATCTTTGGTTGACATGGCAACTCAATGTAGTGACGAACGGCATGGCCGTTCCGGGAGGACGTAGACAATGGAACGCAATAATCGCGTCGCCGCAGCGGTGCGTCGCGCACTCGTAATGAGTACGCTGACTGCAGCCGGTATAGCGGCCCCTGCGCTTGCGCAGGAAAACCTCGGTGAGATCGTCGTCACCGGTTCGCGCATCAAATCCGCGAACCTGGAAGCAACGACACCCGTGACGCAAATCACGGCGGCCGACGTCGTGACGCAAGGCGTCAATCGTATCGAAGACCTCGTAAACCAACTGCCGCAGGCATTCGCCGCACAGAGCGTCACTCGCGTGAACGGCTCGAACGGCACTGCAACCCTGGACCTGCGCAGCCTCGGCTCGCCGCGTACCCTGGTGCTGATCGACGGCCGGCGCATGCCCTATGGCAGCGTCACGAACTCGGCCGCGAACATCAACATGATCCCGGCCCAGATGGTCGAGCGGGTTGACGTGCTGACCGGCGGCGCATCCGCGGTCTACGGCTCGGATGCCGTGGCCGGCGTCGTCAACTTCATCATGAAGAAGGACTTCGAGGGCGTCGAGCTCACCAGCCAGTACAACTTCTACTGGCATGAGAACGACTACGGCGGCCCGGGCTTAGTGAAGCTCCGTGACGTGATTGCGGGTCGTGCGGCGACCAATCCGGCGCAGTTCGCACTGCCGGACGACACGGTCACCGACGGCGAAGGCAAGCAGATCGGCATCATGGTGGGCGTCAACAGTGGCGACGGGCGCGGCAACCTCACGGCCTACGCCAGCGTGTTTGACAGCGACAAGATCATGCAGGCCGACCGCGACTATTCGGCGTGTTCGCTGAGTGCGAACCCGACGGAGTCGTTCGCCTGCGGTGGTTCATCGACGAACGCCACCGGCCGGTTCACCAACAACCTGCCGGTGAGCAATCCTGCGCGCTACAATTTCACGCAGGATACCGATGCGGCGTTCCGTAATTTCGACGCCACGCTGGACCAGTACAACTTCGGTCCGATCAACTACTTCCAGCGCCCGGAACGTCGTTATGACATCGGCGCCATGGGCCACTACGAGTTCGGCGAGCACGCCGACGTCTATGCCAATTTGATGTACAGCAACTACGAATCGGTTGCGCAGATTGCTCCGGGCGGTATCTTCTTCGGCGACACCGCCACGATCAATTGCGACAATCCGTTCATTCCCGCAGTGAATCTGGCGGCGATTGGTTGCGATGCCGGTGAGATTGCGTCCGGCGCATCGACCGCGATGCTGATCGGCCGGCGCAACGTGGAAGGCGGTGGCCGTCAGAACCAGTATGCGAGCGACGGATTCCGAATGGTCACGGGCTTGCGTGGTGCGATCAACGACGCCTGGGGCTACGACGTGTCTGCGGCTTATGCGATTGGTACTGCCAACACGAATACCGCCAACTACTTCGTCAAGGATCGCATCGAGCTGGCGCTGGATGCAGTGGACGAAGGCGTCTACAACGGCGGGCTTTTCGGCGGCGAGCCGAATGGCAACATCATCTGCCGTTCGATTGCCGACGGTCTCGACAATGGCTGCTCCCCCTACAACCCGTTCACTCCGGGCGGCGTGACGCCGGAAA
>JANNKZ010000186.1:0-3402 GCA_031396515.1 Gammaproteobacteria bacterium | reverse complement strand
CGTCGCCTGGTCGCTGTTCGAGATCCGCATGCTGCGCGCGCCCGAGACTGATCCGAACGCGCTCTGGACCGACATCACGCGCGAATACCTGCACATCAAGCCGCATCCGGAGGTCGCGTGGTGGGCGGTGCGCGTGCAGCTAGTCAGCCGGCCGGGGTACATGGTGAATTACGGCCTGGGCTCGGTGCTGACAGCCGAAATGCGGCGGGCCACCGAGAAGGCGATCGGCTCGTTCGATGCCGGCAACCCGAAGTGGTATGGCTGGACCAGCGAGCAGATGCTGCGTTACGGCTCGGAGAAGAGCGCGAAGACGCTGATGGACGAGCTGCTCGGCCGGCCGCTGGCGCCCGACGCCTTGCTCGAGCTGATCCGCCGCATCGGCCAGTAAAAGGGGACGCATCCCAATTTCGCGCGATGCCTTCAATGAGGGCGCAACGAAATTGGGATGCGTCCCCTTTTACACCGGCCCGTACCCCAGCGCCCGCTTGCCAAGCTCCCACGCGACCAGCAGCGCCATCACGGCGAGCAGATACCAGCCGACCGTAAACGCCTGCCGCCGCGCCGGCACGAAGTTCGACCCGATGTGGATCCACACGTGCACGATGCGGCTCAGCACGAACAATACGGCAACCGCGAGCGCCGCCCAGTGCACCGCATGCAGCGCCCACAGTGCAAACACCAGCACGTAGAACAGCACCGGCAGCTCGAACTGGTTGCGGATGTTGTTGTTGATCTGCATGACGTCGTCCGGCCAGGCGTCGTCGTGCAGCGCGCGGCGTTCCATGTCCACTCGGCCCGCGCGCATCGCCGCGATCTTGCGCTTGATCAGCGCCACGTAGACGAAGAGCGTCAGCAGCACCTGCGCCAGCACCGGCCAGAAGATCAGGTCGCGCGTCATGGGTGGGGAGTGTAGGCGAAAATGGGATGCGTCCCCATTTTCCCGTCCGGCAAAAAGAAAGGCCCGCATCTTTCGACACGGGCCTGGTCCGGCTGGACAGGGGGAAGAGAGTCAGCCGGACTTTTTGAAAACTGCGCTACCAGCACCAGAGAGCATCAGGGCGAACGCAGCGTAATGGCGACTTAGTTAGTAGTTTCCTTTTGCGCGCGGATCACCGGGGCCGCGCGCGGCCGACGCACGGGCGATGACGCCTGCGCCCGAGCGCGAAAAGCTCGCTGTTGACGCCGAGCGTGGCGCGCAGGGTGGAGCCCGCAGCGGTTTCACCGCTGAAGCGGACCTGCGCAAGGCCGAACGGCGTCGACAAACTCATTGCAGGTTCCCGGCTTTCGGCTGCCACGCTGCCGGAGCCTGCACCACCGGATTCCCTTCCACCACTCGCGAGATCAGGCGCGACCGAGCCGAGGGGGCTGGATAGTCCTAAACGGACGTGGCCTTCGATCGCATCGATCTCGACGCCCTGCGGTCCATTGCAGGCGTCACCAAACACAATGATCCGCTGACCGGCGCAGATCGCGTCGGTGTCCAGTTCGCCCATCAGGCCGTCTTCACGCGTCACGTTGGTGGCGGCGCCAAGGGTCACGAGGACGTCGCGGCGAGAACTCACGCTGCCGTCCTGGCGGATCAGCGTCGCGCCGCGCACGGTCAGGCGGTGACCATCGCGCGCGAAAACATGACCGACCAGGACGTCGAAATAGGTGCTGGAGGCCGGGTCGATCGGGATCATCGCGCCGTGAACACGGGGTTCACGGGCATTCGCGTTCCCGGGCGTCGCGACTTCCAGCGATTCTTGGACGACGGCATTCATCCGGCGAGGCTCAGGCCCAGGAGAATCATCAGCAGGGCAGCCGCGATCCATCCGTGGGGGCGGAGCCAGCGGCCGACTTCATTCCGCGTCATCGGTTGATAAGGGAACATCCTCAGCTTCTCCGTTTTTCTTGAAGGCCCGGCTTCCGTGCGGGCCGATTCCGAGGGGTGCTGGGGCCGATCCTACGGAGTGGGCGTTACGGTTTGATGTAGGGGTGCCCCCGAATGGAAAGTAGGACACCGGGAAGCAAACTGCCCTCACTGTAAAACCGAGGGAACTGTCGCCTTTTCTCGCGCAGCGAAAAAAGGCGGACTACCCACTCTGTTTTCCCCGCTTTTTCCGCGGCTTTACGGCAGCTTCAGAGAAACCGCCACGTCATTCGCGGTGAGCGTGTGGGCGCCGGCGTCGTAGCGGCCAGCGGCGAACAGGCCCTCGGCCGTAGCGCGGCCATTCAACTTCGGTGTCAGGCGGGCGTAGTCGCCTTGGCTCGGGCGATCATGGATTCGACTTCGGGCGTGGCGTTCGTTGTTTGAAGCTCGACCTCGGGATGCTGGCTCGGGAAAACGCGGAAAATCTCGTCCGCAAACGCCTGGCCGACGGCTTCCACGCCTTTGAAGTCGAAAACGACAACCTTGAACTGATCGAGGCGGGCCAGGACGCGCTTGGCTTGGGAGCGGGATACCAGCGCATCGCCACTGGTTCGAGCAAGGTTGACCGGGACGACCGTCTTGTTGAACCCGAGATCGTCCCCCGACGTGAATTCGGCGTAAATCTGCCGCGTTGTGCGGGAGGAATGCGGGCTGAGCGTCATCGACACCAGCGTACCGGGCTTGTTGCGGTGGTCGGCTTCGCGAAAGGAGCTCGGAGCCTCGCCGTACTGGTGCAAGAAGTACTCCTGACCGGAAGCGACCACAAAGAAATCGACCATCCGCGATGTGAAGAAAATGCCCTCTCCCGTGTGATTTCTGCGGTCGGTCGTCAGCTTGCCCTTGGACAGTTCCAGTACCGCGTGGTACTCGTCCGGCAAGGCAAATGCCGCCTGGATCTTGGCGAAGATCCCGATGCCATCATCGAGCACCTTCAATTCAATGCTGGCCGCGGTCCGGCGCAGGCTCACGACGATTGAGTTGCCTTGAGAGTGCTCGAGCGCGTTGTTGAACATCTCGGTGAAGACCGTCTGCCAGATGTTCATGACGTTTTCCGGCAGCTCCCCGAGCGCGGGACGAATGTCGCTCGTCCAGACGAGGTCGTCCTGGAGGGCCGGCGTGATCGCAAACCGCTTTTGCCATGCGGCGAGCGGGACGAGCTGGTAGGTGCGGCTTCGGGTTTGGCCGGATTCCTTGAGCGAGCCTTCCGCGGTCAGCTTCTGAAGGTGCTTGCTGATCGCCTGGCGGCTGATGCGGAATTTCCCGGCAGTCAGCCTGGCGATATCCGACGGATGGGCCTCGACCTGGTCCAGGATGAACTGGCGAGTCTCCTCGCCGCGTGCCCGGACACTTGTCAATGTCGCTCCAGTCGGTTGTCAACCTTATAGCGCCTTATTGTCAATGTGAAAAAATTAATTGTCAACCTTAGGCAGCAGTCCATCGCCCATTCAAGGCGCTCCTGACACCGACCTATCGAATCGTCCCCAGCTGAT
>JANNKZ010000511.1:0-1730 GCA_031396515.1 Gammaproteobacteria bacterium | reverse complement strand
AGTACCTCTGCCGTGGGGACCTGGGTCTCGGTACCGTTGCGAACCACCGTGGCCATCGGCGGCGCCAGATCCATCAGGGCACGGATGGCATCCGACGCGCCAGCGCGGGCACGCATTTCCAACCAGTGGCCGAGCAGAATGAACACCAGCAGCACGGCCGATGCTTCGAAAAACACCTCGCTCTCGTAGAAGAACGTCGCGCCGACGCTGAAGAAGTAACCAGTGCCGACTGACAGCACGATCAGTGTCGCCATGTTGGCAACCTTGTTGCGCGCGGCGCGCACGGCCGCAACCACGAAGGGCCAGACCGGATACGCAATGGCGGCGGTGGCCGCGATGAACAGGAAGAGCTTGCGGTCCAGCCCGAACGGCACCGGGAAGTTGCCGAACATCTCGCCCATCGGCGAGTACAGGAACACAGGCACAGCAAACACCAGAGCCACCAGGAAACGGTTGCGCATGTCGTCGGCCATGCCCTGCATCGACATGCCGGGCGCATGGCCCATGTCATGCATCATGTCGGCCTTCTGGTCGGGCGACGAGCCGCCTGCCCCTGCAGGGCCCGCATGATCGGCGTGGCCCGCGTGAACATCTTTCACCGGCTTCGCCGGCTGTTTTGCTCCCGAATCGACTCTGGCGTCTTTGCTGCCTGCGTCCCCATGCATCGCGTGGCCGGCGTGGCCTGCATGGGCATCGCCGACCGTCTTGTGGTCCGTCGCATCGCAGACATGGGCCGGAACGAGTTCACCGCGGCAGTGGTAACCGCAATCGACGACGCGTTGCCGGATGGCTCCAACGGTGACACGCGCTTCGTCGTATTGAACGGTCGCGCTGCCGGCCACATAGTTCACGTCGACGTGATGAACGCCTGGCAGCGTCGAGAGCTGCCGATGGACACCCGCTGCGCTCAGGGTCGAGACCAGTTCGCCGACTTCGATCGTGCTGGTTTTCATGACGGGGCGTGTCCGCTCTGCGCCGCCGGGCGAGCCTTGGCCGGGTAGCCGAGCCCGCTGATCGCCGCTTCGATCTGGGCAGACGTGACACGTTCGGGATCAACCACCACCGCGGCGGTACCCGAACGCAGGCTGACTTCGACGAGATCGCCTCCCGCGCGTACGGGAAGAGAATCGTCGGGCAGCCGATGCCGAGCAGCGGATCGAGATCCTCGGCCGGAACGCCGCGTACCGCGAATATCCCGGCCTGCGCCGCCTCGGCGAGAAACACGGTCTTGTCGCCGGCACGCGCGGTCACCGTGACCGTCACCGTGACCTCGAACAGTCCGTCGGCGAACTGCGCCGCCTCGTTGCGCACCTGGATTTCGAGCTCCGGGCTTTCCGTCTGCATGAATACCTGCGGCGCGTTCGGCACCTCGAGCGACAGATCCTTGACGTAGACCTTCTCGATCTGGAATTGAGGCGCCTGGGGCTGTGCGGAGCCTGCGGGTTGTGCGGGGTCGCGCGGTTGATCGCTCATGGGGCCTTTGCCAGTAGTAGGTCGAGCTCGCCGGAATCGTCCAGCTCGTGCAGTTCATCGCTGCCGCCGACATGGCGGCCGCCAATCCAGATCTGCGGCACGGTATAGCGGCCGCTCTTTTGCTGCATTTCGGCGCGCCGGCCGGGTTCCAGGTCAACGCGCACGCGCTCGATGTCGCTCACGCCCTTGCGCGCGAGCAAGCGGTCGGCCGCCTGGCAGTACGGACACCCGGCGGTGCTGTACACAAGCACGCGGGC
>JANNKZ010000501.1:0-3380 GCA_031396515.1 Gammaproteobacteria bacterium | reverse complement strand
CGCGGCGGGACTCGGCGCGGCCGTGCTGCCGCGCCTCGGCCGCGATGCGGTCCCGAAGGGCGTGAGCGTGGTCCCCGCCCAGCCGTCGCTGAAGCGGCACGTCTATGCGGCGTGGCGGACGCACGCGACCCGGCGCACCGTGATTCGCGCGGCGGTGGAAGCGTTCCAGGTCGTCGGCGCGAGGCTCACGGCTGCCTCGCGCACACGTCCGTAGTCACCAGCGGGTCGCGCCCTCGGCGATGCCGAGCGGCATCAACACCGGTCCCGTTTCGGCGCGCTGCTGCTCGCGCTCGAGCCAGTCCACCAGACGCGCGAACGGATCGAACCCGAGTACGCGCGGAGCATCGGCGACGAAGTTCGACAGCGCGTTGATGTCGTAGTAGTAACGCTGGCCATCGCGGTCGTCGACGATGTACTCGACGCCACCAATCTCAATCCCCGCGGCCGCCGTGATCCTCTCGACATCGTCAATGACGTCTGCCGGCGGCGTAAATGCTTCCACTCGCAAGCTGTTCTTTGGCGCGTCCGCCGGGCAGGCGCCGCGATCGAGTGCGACCCCGTCGCTCGTCTGGCAAATGTCGGCGGGGCACAAGTTGAACGTCTCGCCGGTGGTGTGGATGTTGATGGCGTAAAGGAACCGGCCATCGAGCACTTCAACGCGCGTGATGTGGCCTCCGCGCGCGGGAATGTATTCCTGCACCAGCGCGGTCTGATCGAGGCCCAGCTCGAGGCGGCCTTCCGACGCAGCGCGCGCGAGATCTTCGGCCGTATCGAAGCGGATGATGCCCGCGCCGCTGCCGCCGATGTTCGCCTTCACTACGATGGGAAACCGCAAGCCCTCGGCTGCCGCCGGCGCCTGGCTGCCGTGATTGATCACCCGGGCCGCCGGATACGGCAGGCCGAGCGATCGCAACAGGGTCAGCTGCTGTGCCTTCGACGTCTCGATTCGGAACGCCTGCGTGCCATTGATCACGCGCACGCCCAGCTGCTCCAGGTGGGCCAGGTAATTCTGGGTGTAGAGGATGCCGTGTCCGTGGCCGCGCAAGTAGGCCGACGGACTCATGCGGTTGATCACCACGGAGTACGCCGCTTCGTCGCTGCCGTCGGCGTCGTAGTGGTGCCGCCGCGCATCGATGCGCGCGTACCGCGTGCCCCGTCGATCGAGTTCGGCAAACAGCGGGCGGAACCAGTCCTGGTGCTCGTGATAGATGCCGATCGGTCGTGTGGCTGACATGTCCTGGTCTCCTGCGCCGAATGAGTAAGGTGCGGGAGGGATTCGAACCCTCGAGTAACGGCTTTGCAGGCCGCCGCGTTTGCCACTTCGCCACCGCACCGTGAGTGAATCCGGAAGCGCCGGCCGGGCTGGATGCAAAACGCAAACGGCCCGGAAGCGCGTGGCTTCCGGGCCGTTCTGAACTCGAGTCGTGGACGTGAAGACTTATGAAATCACGCTCATGTGTACAGACCGCGGCGCGCGGAAGCAGAGGCTCCACGACAACAACACGCGCGGTCGAACATGACGATCACGATATGCCGATGCTCACACGCCCGTCGGCCCGGTGTCAAGTGCGCTTACCGATCGATGCGGATGGTGCCGTCGCCGGTGCGCACGCGGAGGGACTTGCCACCCTCCCCCATGCGCGCGCGCAGCACGCGCCGGCGCTCGCGCCGCTGGTCGCCCCCTTCGCCGCTGCGGCGCTCGTCGCGGTCGTCGTCGAGCATCGGGTGAGACGAGCGGACCGACCCGTCGCTGGTTTCGGCGTCCAGTTCCGCATTGAAGCTCGACGGCAGGGTGAGCGTGACGCTGCCATCACCCGTGGTGATGTCCCAGTTGTCGGCCATCACCGCGTCGGCGTCGATTTGCGCGCGGATGGATCCGTCGCCGGTCTTGAGGTGCAGCGCCGTCGGCCTGGCTTCGAGCCCAATGCTGCCATCATCGGTTTCCAGGTCGAGCTTGCCGGTGACCTTGTCGAGGCGGATCGAGCCGTCTCCGGAACGCACTTGAATGTCTCCCGACAGCCGGGTGGCGGTCACGGTACCGTCCGCGGTGTTCAGCACGATCTTGCCGTCAATGGCCTCGGCGCGAATCGAGCCGTCGCCACTGCGGGCGACGACGTTGCTGGCACGAGGCAGCACGACGCGCAGGCGCGCGGTCGGAGAAATGTTGACGCCGATGGTGACCCCGCCAAACTCCGACCGCGACGGCCCGGTCACCTTCAACACGATCTTGTCGCCTTGCTGCGTGGCCTCGACTTTGATCTGATCGATCAGCGACTGCTCCATGGCGCGCTTTTCGATCTCGACCTCGACCTCGGCCTTGTCCCACGAGTGGATCTCGATGGCGCCATCGAAGGTGTCCAGCTCGATCTGCGGCAGGCCCGTGACCTTGAACGTCTTGGTCTCGCGAGCCGACAACCCCTCGGTGTTGAGGTTGACCTCGCATCCCGCCAGGAACGTGGACGCGAGAAACAACGCGCCGGCAGCAGGCAGCAAGCGATGGTTCGTGACCCTCATGAGTACCTCAGGCACATAGACGGACACCTTGTGGTCAGTGTTCCAATGCGGGAATGCCGGCGAGGTACGTCTGCTTGACGGCCAGGCCCGGTCCGAGCACGACCAAATCCGCAGCCTTGCCCTCGGCAATGGAGCCCGCATCGGTCAGTCCCACCTCCGATGCCGGCGTGGTCGAGCACATCCGCGTGGCTTCCGGAAGGGACAATCCAGCACGAGTGACGAGTGACCTGAACGCCGCGTCCATCGTCAGGATGCTGCCGGCGAGCGTGCCGTCCGCGAGCTCGGCGGTCCGTTCGGTAACGATGATCTGCTGCTCGCCCAGCCGGGTGCGCGAGCCCACCGGCAGGCCGGACCCGGCCGTGCCGTCGGTGATGGCCATCAGCCGACGCACGGACTTCATGCGGACCGCGAGCGAGACGAGCGCCGGGTGCACGTGGAAGCCGTCGCAGATGATCTCGGCGGCCACTTCGTCGGACTCGAGGACGGCGCCGACCACGCCCGGCGAGCGCGAGGTCATCGACGACATGCGATTGAACAGGTGCGTCGCATGATGCGCACCCGCGTCAATCGCGGCACGCGCTTCTTCGTAGGTGGCGCCCGTGTGTCCGAGCGACACCCGGTGCCCGGCCGCAACGAAGGCCTGGAGCAGTGCCATCCCGCCCGGCAGTTCCGGCGCCAGGGTGATGATGCCGATGGCCGATCGATGAGCCGCAATCACCCGCAGGATGGCGTCGGCGCTGAACTCTTCCGACTGCTCACTTCCCTTTTCCAATTTCTCACTTCCGGGCGGCGGCAGCCGCAGGCAGCGCCGCGGTTGGGCGCCGCTCCAGTCGGGGTTGATGAAGTTGCTCTCGAGGTGCGCGGGC
>JANNKZ010000467.1:0-14016 GCA_031396515.1 Gammaproteobacteria bacterium | reverse complement strand
GCTCTACGAGCAGGACTTCGAGCGCGACAGCAACACGATCGAGGTTTTCATCGGTCGGTTGCGCCGCAAGCTCGATCCCGACGGCAAGCACCAGCCGATAGAAACGCTCCGGGGGCGCGGCTACCGGATCGCCCGCGGCTAACCGTGGCTGAAACGCCCACCTCGCTGCAGCGGCGACTGCTCGTCACTCTCGCGTTGCTGCTGCTCGCGGCGGCCGCCGTTTCGGCCTGGTCGCTCGACCGCCTGTATCGCGAACAAGGACGCCGTGCGCGCGAGGCCTTGCTCGACGCCCAGGTGATCGCGCTGATTTCCTCCGCCGAGCTCGATGCCGAAGGCCGCCTCGTGCCGCGCACGCTGGCGGAGCCGAGGCTCGTCACGCCGGGCTCCGGCCTGTACGCCGAAATCCTGGGTTCGCGCGGCAGCTGGCGTTCCCCGTCGGCGCTCGGCAGCGGGCTCAACCTGAAGGCACAGCCGGCGGCCGGTGAACGCGTGGTCGAAAAGGCGGAGCTCGCCGACGGAACGCCCGTGGCGGGACTTTCATTCGGCGTGCGCTGGCAGCTCGACGACGGCAGCAGCCGCGACTTCGTGATCCGCGCGGCGGAGAGCCTCGAGCCCTGGTTTGCCGAAATGGCGCGCGTGCGCACCGGCCTCGTCATCGGATCGCTCGTGCTCGCGCTGATGCTGCTGGCCGGGCTCGCAATTGCGCTGCGCGTTGCACTCAAGCCGCTGCGCCAGCTCGAGCGCGAGATTGCCGATGTCGAGGCCGGGCGGCGCGAACTCCTCGGCACGGCCTGGCCGCGCGAGATTGCCGGCGTCACCGGCAACCTCAACGCGCTCCTGACGGGCGAGCGCAAGCGCCTCGAGCGCTACCGCACCACTCTTGGCAATCTTGCGCACAGCCTGAAGACGCCGCTCGCGGCTATGCGCGGGCTGCTCGAGCGGGGCGACAGTTCGCCCGGGGCGTTGTCGCCGCAGATTGACCGGATGCAGGACATCGTCCAGCACCAGCTCAAGCGCGCGGTGTTCGGCGGCAGCGCCGCGACGCTGACCGACCTGCCCGTGCAGGAGCCACTCGAACAACTGCGCTCGGCGCTTACGAAGGTCTATGCCGACCGTCCTATCAAGGCGACGGTTGCGGTCGCGCCCGGCACGGCCTACCCGATCGATGCAGGTGACTTCCTGGAACTGGCCGGCAACCTGATGGACAACGCCTGGAAATATGGCCGCGAGGCCATCGCCGTGCGTGCGACGCCCTGGACATCCGCGGGATGGCGCCGGCCTGGCCTCGTGCTCGACGTCGAGGACGATGGCCGTGGCATCGAGCCTGCCGAGCGGTCGCGCGTGCTGGAACGGGGCGCACGGGCCGACGAGAGCATCGCCGGCCAGGGCATCGGCCTGTCGGTCGCGCGCGAGATCGCCGCGGCTTATTCCGGCACGCTCGAGATCGGCGACAGCCGGCTCGGCGGCGCGCGCGTCAGCCTGCGCCTGCCGGGCCGCTGAGGGCCGATGCGGAGCAGGCCGCGCCGGAACGGCGGAGGTCCGCGACCGCCGCGTGATGCCGCCCAGCGGGAAGCTCGATGCGAGCGCCGGCGCGCCTCGGTGCCCGCGCTCGTCTATCCGCCTGAGCTCCCGGTCAGCGAACGCATCGAGGAGATCAGCGCGGCGATCGCCGCGCATCAGGTCGTCATCGTCTGTGGTGAAACCGGCTCGGGCAAGACGACGCAGTTGCCGAAAGCCTGCCTGCAGGCCGGCCGCGGTATCGACGGCCTGATCGGACACACGCAGCCGCGGCGAATCGCGGCGCGCACCGTCGCCGCGCGGCTGGCGGAAGAACTCGGTGTGCCGCTCGGCGCCCAGGTCGGCTACAAGGTGCGCCTGGCCGAGGCCGGAGGCGACGACAGCCTGGTGCGCGTCATGACCGACGGCATCCTGCTGGCCGAGATCCGCGGCGACCCTGGCTTGCGCCGCTACGACACGCTGATCCTCGATGAGGCGCACGAGCGCAGTCTCAACATAGATTTCCTGTTCGGCTACTTGAAGCGGCTCCTGCCGCGGCGCCCCGACCTGCGACTGATCGTGACGTCCGCGACCATCGACGTCGGTCGCATCGCGGCCTACTTCGACGGCGCGCCCGCCATCGAGGTGAGCGGCCGGTCCTGGCCGATCGAGCTGCGCTACCGGCCGCTCGAAGCCGATATCGAGGATGACCTGGATCCCGGCATGACGGCCGGCGTCGTCGCCGCCGTTCGCGAACTGCAGGTGGGACCCGCTGCGGCGCGCGGGGACATCCTGGTCTTCCTGCCGGGCGAGCGCGAAATACGCGATGCGGCTGAGGCGCTCGAGGGCATCGGCGGCGCGGAGGTGCTCCCGCTCTACTCACGGCTCTCATGGTCGGACCAGCAGCGCGTGTTTGCGAAAGGCGGACGAGGCCGGATCGTGCTCGCGACCAACGTCGCGGAAACCTCGATCACCGTGCCCGGCATCCGCGCGGTGATCGACACCGGCCTCGCGCGCATCGCGCGCTACAGCCTGCGCAGCAAGATTCTGCGGCTGCCGATCGAACCGGTCTCCCGCGCGAGCGCCGACCAGCGCAAAGGCCGCTGCGGACGCGTGGGGCCCGGCATCTGCGTGCGTTTGTACTCGGAACAGGACTTTTCGGAGCGGGAGGCCTACACGCCGCCCGAGATCCTGCGCACCAACCTAGCGCGCGTGATCCTGCAGATGGAGTCCCTCGGCCTCGGCGCGGTCAGCGATTTCCCGTTCCCCGATCCGCCGGACGAGCGGCTGGTCAACGATGGCTACCGGCTGCTCGGGGAACTGCAGGCAATTGATGTCGACCGCCGGATGACGCCGCTCGGTGTCCAGCTCGCACGCTTGCCGCTTGATCCGCGCCTGGCGCGCATGCTCTGCGAAGGAGCACGCCATTGCGCGCTCGCCGAAATGCTGAGCCTCACGGCCGTCCTGTCCATCCAGGACCCGCGTGAACGGCCGGTCGGCATGCAACCGCAGGCCGACGAGAAGCACCGGCTGTTCGCCGATCCGCGTTCGGACTTCGCCGGCCTGCTGAAACTCCGCGAGGCCTGGCGGGCCGCGCGCGAATCGCGCGGCACGAGTGCGGCGCGCCGCTGGTGCCGCGAACATTTCCTGTCGGCTGCACGCATGCGTGAATGGGACGAGTTGCGCGGCCAACTCGCCCAGCTCGCCAGCGAGATCGGCTGGCAGGAGAACGAGAAGCCGGCGACCTTCGAAGCCATCCACCGCGCCTTGCTGTCGGGTCTGCTCGGCAATATCGGCGAGCGGACGGAACGCGGGGACTATCTCGGTGCGCGCGGCCTGCGCTTCGCGATCGCTCCCGGGACGCCGCTCATGGAACGGCCGCCCGGCTGGATCCTGGCGGCAACGCTCGTCGAAACACGCCGCGTCTATGCGCGAATGGTCGCCGCCATCGAGCCGGGATGGATCGAGGCGGCGGCACCGCACTTGCTGAAGCGCAGCTACGACGACCCGGAATGGTCGCCGGAGCGCGGCTTCGTCGCAGCGCGCGAGACGGTCGTGCTCTACGGCCTGACGCTGTCCGCCGGCCGACGCGTGAACTACGGCCGGGTCGAACCCGACGCCGCGCGTCGCATATTCGTGCGCGAGGCGCTGGTCGGCGGTCGCGCGGCAATCGCGGCCCCCTTCGTTGCGCACAACCGCGGCGTTCGCGCGGCACTCGCGCGCGACGAGGCCAAGCTGCGCCGGCACGGCGCGCTGTTCGACGAGGACCGTGCGGTCGAGTTCTACCTCGCGCGCCTGCCGCATTCGGTACACGACCTGCGCGGATTCGAGCGGTGGCGGCGGGAAGCGGAGGCCGCCGATCCCGCTACCCTGATGCAACAGGCAACAGACGTCGTCGCGGAGGGCGCCCGCTTGCCGGACACCGAAGCCTTCCCCGACGAGATTGAGATCGCCGGCCAGCGCTTCGCGCTCGACTATCGCTTCGAACCCGGCGCCGCGGATGACGGCGTGACGATCGAAGTGCCGCTCGGCTGGCTGCCGGCACTCAGCGAGGGCGCGCTGGCCTGGGGCATCCCCGGGGCGCGCCTGGAATTCGTGACCGCCCTGATCAAGGGGTTGCCGAAATCCGAACGACGGCCACTCGTGCCGGCGCCGGCGTCGGCGGCGCTCGCACTTGCGGATATGGACGCGTCACGCCATTTCTGGGTCGAGCTCACGCGCGTGTTGTCGCGAATCGCCGGCCGTCCGCTGGCGGAAAGCCTCTTGAAGGCAGTCGTACTGCCGGATCACCTGCGATTCTATTTGCGAGTGACCGGCGACGACGGCCGGCTGCTCGGGGAGGGCAGGGACTGCGAGGAACTGAAACAGGCGTTGCGCGGAGAGCGGCAGGCGGCGCTGCGCGAGTCCACTCGCGATCTCACGCGCAAGGGACTGCGGCGCTGGGAGGTCGGCCGCCTCGCGTCGACGGTGCAGGTCGAGCGCGGCGGCGCCCGCATCGCGGTGCACCCCGTACTCGCCGACGAGGGCGAGAGCGTTGCGCTGCTCGCAGTCGAGGATGTGACCGAGGCAGAAGCGATTCATCGTGGGGGCCTGCGGCGCCTGCTCGTCATCGCGCTCATGGAAATCCTGAAACCGGTGCGCAAGGCGCTCGCGCACGACCGCGAGCTGGTCTTGCTGCAGCAACCGGTCGGGCCCCTGACAGCACTCATCGACGACGTCTGCGACCGCGCGGTCGAGAGCGCCTGCCTGCCGCCCGGTGTCGGATTGCCGCGGGACGAGGCTGCCTTCGACCGCGCAATCGAGCTGGGCCGGAGCGAGGTCTACGCGCGTGGGGTCGCGATCGGCGCGCGGGCGAAGGCAACGCTGGCCGCGGCGCACGCCATCCGCACCGCGCTAGCGGCATTGCCGGCCGGCGCCGAAGCCACGGTACGCGCGGACTGCCGGGCCGCACTCGAGAGGCTCGCGGCGCCGCGATTCGTCGCGACGACGCCGGATCCCTGGTTCGACGAGTTGCCGAGATTGCTGGCGGCATTGCGGGCGCGCGTGCTGCGCCTGGGCGAGGGTCGGAATGCCGCTGCCCAGCGCGAACTTCTGGACTGGCGCAGCCGGATCGACCGTCTGGCGGACCGGGCGCTCGCCGCCGAAATGGAATGGCTGCTCGCCGAGTACGCGGTTTCGCTCTTTGCCCAGCAACTCGGCACGTCCGTACCGGTCTCGGCCAAACGGCTCGAACAGAAGCTCGCAGCCCGCTGACAGCCAACGGGCAGCGTGCCGGCCTATGATGTCGCCCACCTCGTCAACCCATTGTCGGAGTTCCCATGCATCGCCGGATCATTGCCTGCTTCCTGTGCCTGCTGGCAGGCAACTTCGTCTCCCAGGCGGCGGACACGATGAACGTCATCAAAGTTGCCGAGGGCGTCTACGTCATCGAAGGCAAGGGTGGCAACATCGGGGTATCGGCAGGTCCGGATGGCGTGATCCTGATCGACGACCAGTACGCGCAAGTCACGACGCAGATGCTCGAAGCGCTTGCGACGATCGACAAGCGGCTGCCGCGCTTCGTGCTGAACACGCACTGGCACGGCGATCACACCGGCGGCAACGAAAATCTCGCGAAGCAGGCTTCCATCATCGTCGCGCACGAGGGCGTTCGGGCCCGCATGGGCACCGAGCAGAATTCCGAGTTCCTGAAATACAAGACGCCACCGTCGCCGGCGATCGCCCTGCCGGTCGTGACTTTCAACGACCGTTTGTCACTGCATGTGAATGGCGATGAGTTGCTGGGCTATCACGCTCCGCAGGCGCACACGGACGGCGACACGGTCGTGGTATTCAAGAAGGCGAACGTGATCCATACCGGCGACCTGTTCTTCCACGGCATGTATCCGTTCATCGACCTCGAATCCGGTGGCAGCGTGCTCGGCCTGATCTCCGCGGTGGACCGCGTCCTCGAACTGGCGGACGACAAGACTCGCATCATTCCCGGCCACGGCAAGATCACGGACCAGGCCGGACTGGCCAGCTACCGAAAGATGCTGGTCGAAACGAACGACCGGATGGTCGCGCTCGTGAAGGCGGGCAAGACGCTCGAAGAGGCGCTGGCGGCGAAACCGAACGCAGACTACGACGCGTCGCTCAACTGGGCTTTCATCACCGCGGAACGTTTCATGCACACGCTCTACGAAGACGCGCGCCGACGCCTCAAGTGAGGTCGAACTTGATCCCCTGCGCGAGCGGCAGGTCGCTCGAGTAGTTGATGGTGTTGGTCTGCCGGCGCATGTAGGTCTTCCAGGAGTCGGAACCCGCTTCGCGTCCGCCGCCCGTGTCCTTCTCGCCGCCGAATGCGCCGCCGATCTCGGCGCCCGAGGTGCCGATGTTCACGTTGGCGATGCCGCAATCGCTGCCCGCGACCGACAGGAACCGTTCCGCGTGCTGCAGCCGGTCGGTGAAGATCGCCGACGACAGGCCGTAGTCCGTGTCGTTGTGCATCGCCATCGCGTCGTCCAGCGTCTGGAACGGAATCAGGTAGAGGATCGGCGCGAAGGTCTCGTGGCGCACGACCTTCATGTCGTTACGCGCCCGGACGATCGTCGGCTCGACGAAATTGCCGGGGCCCGGCAGCAAACGGCCGCCGCAGAGGATCTCGCCGCCCTGTGCGCGTGCATCCGCGAGCGCAGCCTCGTACTGGCGCACGGCGGAAGTGCCGACCAGCGGCCCCATCAGCACATTGGGATCGAGCGGATCACCGATCCGAACCTGCTTGTAGGCTGCGACCAGCCGGCGTTCGAGCTCGGAGACGAGCGATTCGTGCACCAGCAGCCGGCGCGTGGTCGTGCAGCGCTGGCCGGCCGTGCCGACCGAGCCGAATACCACTGCGGGAACCACAAGATCGAGGTTCGCGAATTCGTCGACGATGATCGCGTTGTTGCCGCCGAGCTCGAGCAGGCTGCGGCCGAGACGAGAGGCGATGCGTTCGCCTACGTGGCGGCCGATCTGGGTCGAGCCGGTGAAGCTCATGAGCGCGATGCGGCGGTCATCCACGAACTTGCTCGCGAGCGAGTTGTCGTGCGGGATGAACAGCTGAAAGATCGGCGGCAGCTTTGCCGCGGCGATGACTTCGTTGCAGATCTTCTGCACGGCAATCGCGCAGAGTGGTGTGTGATGCGAGGGCTTCCAGACGCAGATGTCGCCGCAGACGGCGGCGAGAAAGGCGTTCCACGACCAGACCGCGACCGGGAAATTGAAGGCCGAGATGATGCCGACGACGCCGAGCGGATGCCACTGCTCGTACATGCGGTGGCGCGGACGCTCGGAATGCATCGCGAGGCCGTACAGCATGCGTGACTGCCCGACCGCGAAATCGGCGATGTCGATCATCTCCTGCACTTCGCCGTCGCCTTCGGCCTTGATCTTGCCCATCTCGAGGCTGACCAGGCTGCCGAGCAGGTCCTTTTTGGCGCGGAGCGCCTCGCCCATGAGCCGCACGGCTTCGCCGCGGCGCGGGGCCGGGACGTCGCGCCAGACGCGGAATGCGGCCGCGGCGCTCGCCGCGACGCGCTCGTAGTCCGCCGCGCCGGCCGGGCGGATGCGCGCGATGACCTCGCCGGTCGCCGGATTCAGGGAATCCACCAGCGTCGAGGACCCATCCGCGTGCCAGCCGTCGCCCGACCAGGCGCCGTCGTTGACGGCGGCGAGGCCGAGGCCCTTCAGGATGTCCGCGGACTTCATCGGGCGCCTCCTGCCAGGCTCCGCTGGCGGCCGGCCGTGCCTTCCACGACCATCCGCGCCGAAATCTGCTTGTCGCCACCCATGCGGTACCACGCGCCGAAGCGGTTCGCGAGCACGGACGGCAGGCTGAACTGCTCCTGGCGCACGAATCCGCGGCACTGGTCCGGATTCGACAACACGAGGTCCACGACCGCCGTGATGCCGGCGGCCGTCGTGACCTGGATCGCCGACCACAGGCGGCCCGAGATCTCCTGCGGGTAAATCTTGTTGACGTAGTTCTCCTCGCGCAGCTCCCCATCCTGGCGGCCGGCGACCGCGACGTAGACGATTACGACGTCCTGCAGCGTTTGCGGCACGGCATTTTCGAGGATGCGCTTCAGTGTCCCGCGATCCTGGTTCAGCTTCAGGTCGTTCATCAGGAGCCGCACCTGCTCGCAATGGCCGGGGTAGCGGATGGTCTTGTAGTTCATCTGTTCGCAACGCTCGCCGAAAGTCTCGCCGAGCGAACCGAGGCCGCCCGAGGTGTTGAACGCTTCATAGAGCGTGCCGTCGATCTCGATCTCCTCGAGACCTTCGAGCGGCGCGGCCTCGACCAGCCGGCGGTCCGCGATCGCGAGGCAGGGATTGCCGTATTCGTTGATCAGTCCTTCGGTGGACCAGGTCAGCGAATACTTGAGGACGTTGTTCGGGTGCTGGGGCAGGGCGCCGACCCGCATCTTGACGCTGCGGAGCTCGTCGAAGTGCCCAATCAGCTCGTTGGCCGCGATCGACACGAAGCCCGGCGCAAGACCGCACTGGGGCACGAAGGCCGTGGACGCGCCCTCGGCATGAGCGCGCACCGCCCGCGTGACTTCGACGTCTTCGGTCAAATCGAAATAATGCAGGCCCTGTTCGCGGGCCACTTTCGCGACGCCCGGGTTGCAGTAGAAGGGCAGCGAGGAAATCACGGCATCGCAGCGGTTCACGCCGACGTGCCGCGCGAGCGCGACCGGATCGGAGGCGTCGAGCAACTGGGCGGTCAGGTTCCGGCGGCCATGGGCGCGCACCACGGCACGCGCCGCGTCGAGGCTCATGTCAGCCAGTTCCACCTGGTAGTCGCCGGCTTCGGCCAGGAGACCGGAAATCAACGCGCCGATTTTTCCAGCGCCGAGAACGAGTACGCGATGCATATGAATGACCACCGAAAAAGGTGGCGCATTCTGCCCATTCCGCTGCACATAAACCACCCCCTGGAGGGCAAGATTTTGCAGTGCAGCGAATCCGTGTACGATGACCGGGAACATGAACATCGCGGTCGCAAAAGCTGGCTGGAGTCCGGACAGCTGGCAGGCTCGGCCGGCGCTCCAGCAGCCGCATTACGCGGACCCCGCCAAGCTCGCGCGCGTGCTCGACGAACTCGCGCGGCTGCCGCCGGTCGTCGTTTCCTGGGAAGTGGACCAGCTCAAGGACGAACTCGCCGCCGCGCAGCGCGGCGAGCGCTTCGTGCTGCAGGGCGGCGATTGCGCGGAGGGTTTCTCCGACTGCGAATCGGACACCATCGCGCGCAAGCTCAAGATCCTGCTGCAGATGAGCCTGGTGCTATTGCACGGACTCAAAAAACCGGTGATCCGCATCGGCCGCATGGCGGGCCAATATGCAAAGCCGCGATCCACCGACCTGGAAACGCGCGACGGCGTGACGCTGCCCTGCTATCGCGGCGATATCGTCAACCACGCCGCTTTTACCGCCGCGGATCGCGAAGCGGACCCCGAACTGCTGCTGCGCGGTTACGAGCGTGCGGCGCTCACGCTCAACTTCGTGCGCGCGCTGGTGGACGGGGGCTTCGCCGACCTGCATCACCCGGAGTACTGGGATCTCGGGTTCATGCAGCATGCCAAGAACCGGGAGGCGTACCAGAAGATCCTGGATGCGATTTCCGATTCGCTCGATTTCTACGAGGCTGTGTCGGGCTCGCCGGTGCACGAGGCGAGCCAGGCGCGCTTCTATGCGAGCCACGAGGGACTGCACCTGCACTACGAGCAGGCGCAGACGCGTTACCTGCAGCGCCGCCAGCGCTGGTACAACCTCTCGACGCACATGCCGTGGATCGGCATGCGCACGGCGAAGCCGGACGGGGCGCACGTCGAGTACTTCCGCGGCATCGCCAATCCGATCGGCGTGAAGGTCGGCGAGGCACTCGATGCGGCGGCGCTCGGCGAACTGGTGCGCGCGCTGAATCCGGACAACGAGCCGGGGCGGCTGACGCTGATTCATCGTTTCGGCGCGGGTCGTATCGAGGCGACGCTGCCGGCCATGATCCGCGCCGTGCGCGACAGCGGCCGCGACGTGCTCTGGATCTGCGATCCGATGCACGGCAACACCGAGACCACACCGCAGGGCGTCAAGACGCGGCGCTTCGACAACATCCTGGCCGAGGTTGAGGCCGCGTTCCGCATTCACGATGAAAACGATTCGATCCTCGGCGGCGTTCATTTCGAACTGACGGGCGATGACGTGACCGAATGCACCGGCGGCGCGCGCGGCTTGTCGGACGGCGATCTCGCGCGGGCGTATCGCACGACCGTCGACCCACGGCTCAACTACGAGCAGGCGCTAGAACTCGCGATGCGCATCGCCAAGCCGCGTGGCGCCAAGAACCATCGATGAGTCATGGAGTTACGGTTGACTGTTGAGAGCGTTTCAAGCACGTCGCCGGCGACCGTGCTGCCGCCCGTGCCGGCGGAATGGCGCGAAGTCCTGAATGCCGCCGCAATTGCGTTCGTCGATGAGCTCGCCGACCGATTCACCGGCGCAGTCGGCGTGCTGATCGCGCGGCGGGCGGAACGGCAGCGCCATTTCGACGCCGGCGAGCGCCCCGGCTTCCTTCCGGAAACCCGGACACTGCGCGAATCTAACTGGCGGGTCGGCACGATTCCCGAAGACCTGCTCGACCGACGCGTCGAGATCACCGGTCCCACCGACCGCAAGATGATCATCAACGCGCTCAATTCGGGCGCGAACGTATTCATGGCGGACTGCGAGGATTCGCTCGCGCCGACCTGGAGCAACGTGATCCAGGGTCAGGCCAACCTGATGGCAGCGGTTCGTCGCACGATCGACTTCACGAGCCCTGAAGGGAAACGCTACGCCCTCGCGGAACGCACGGCCGTGCTGCTCGTGCGTCCGCGCGGCTGGCACCTGCCGGAGAAACACTGGGTCCGGAACGGGCAAGCAGTTCCGGCAGCGCTGGTCGATTTCGGCCTCTACCTGTTCCACAACGCGACCGCGCTGAGGCAGCGCGGCACGGGGCCGTACTTCTACCTGCCCAAGCTCGAGAGCCATCTCGAGGCGCGGCTCTGGGCCGAGGTCATTGCATATGCGGAAACCGCGCTCGGACTGCCGCGCGGCACGGTGAAAGTGACGGTACTGATCGAAACGATCACGGCCGCATTCGAGATGGACGAAATCCTGCATGAGCTTCGCGACTGGATTGTCGGCCTCAATTGCGGGCGCTGGGACTACATATTCAGCTTCATCAAGAAATTCCACCGGGATGCGGGTTCGGTCCTGCCGGACCGCGGCAGCGTGACGATGACCTCGCATTTCCTGCGTTCGTACGCGCAGCTCGTCATCCGCACCTGCCACCGGCGCGGCGCCTTCGCGATGGGCGGAATGGCGGCGCAGATTCCGATCAAGGGCGATGCGGCCGCGAACGAGCAGGCACTCGCCCGCGTGCGCGCGGACAAGGAACGCGAGGCCGGCGACGGCCACGACGGCACCTGGGTTGCGCATCCGGGTCTCGTCGGCCTCGCACGCGAGATCTTCGACCGGCGCATGCCGGGCCCGAACAACCTGCAGGTGCTGCGTGAGGACGTTACGGTCGGCGCGGCGGACCTGCTCGCGGTGCCGAAAGGGGAGATTACGGCCGCCGGCCTTGCGAACAACGTCGACGTCGGCATCCGCTATCTCGCCGCCTGGCTCGGCGGCAATGGCTGCGTGCCGATCCACCACCTGATGGAAGACGCCGCGACCGCCGAGATTTCACGCGCCCAGCTCTGGCAATGGCGGCACCACGGCTGCCGGCTCGCCGATGGACGCGCCGTGACGATGGAACTCGTGCGCGGCGAGATCGCGACCCAGCTCGGCCTCATTCGCGATGCCGAAGGCGCGGCCGCCTTCGCTGCCGGTCATTACGCGCGGGCCGCCGAAATTCTCGACGGACTCACCGCGAGCCCCGAATTCGAAACTTTCCTGACGCTCGTCGCCTACCGCGACCTCGACTGAACACGGAGCCTCCATGACGCTGAAGACCGCCGCCCAGATCGAATCGGACTGGAAGTCCAACGCCCGCTGGAAGGGGGTCGCGCGCTCCTACGGGGCGGCCGACGTCGTGCGTCTGCGCGGCAGCATCCATATCGAGCATTCGCTTGCGCGGCAGGGCGCGGAGAAGCTCTGGCGCCACCTGCACGAACTGCCATTCGTCAACGCGCTGGGCGCGCTGACCGGCAACCAGGCCATGCAGCAGGTGCGCGCCGGGCTGAAGGCGATCTACCTGTCCGGCTGGCAGGTCGCGGGCGACGCGAACCTCGCGGCCGAAATGTACCCGGACCAGTCGCTCTACCCCGCGGACTCCGTGCCCGCAGTCGTCCGCCGCATCAACAACACGCTGCTGCGCGCCGACCAGATCTGCCACGCCGAGGGCGACGATTCGATCGACTGGCTGCAGCCGATTATCGCGGATGCCGAGGCCGGTTTCGGCGGCGTTCTGAATGCCTTCGAACTGATGAAGGCGATGATCGCCGCGGGTGCCGCGGGCGTGCATTTCGAGGACCAGCTCTCGAGCGCCAAGAAATGCGGCCACATGGGCGGCAAGGTGCTGGTGCCGACCCAGGAGGCGATCAACAAGCTGGTTGCGGCCAGGCTCGCAGCCGACGTCTCGGACGTGCCGACCGTGCTCGTCGCACGGACCGACGCCGAATCCGCGAACCTGCTCACCGCCGATGTTGACGAGCGCGACCGCGCGTTCATTGCTTCGACGGACCGCACGAGCGAGGGCTTCTTCCCGGTGAAGGCCAGCATCGAACAGGCGATCGCGCGCGGACTCGCGTACGCGCCGTATGCCGATCTCGTCTGGTGCGAGACTGGCACACCCGACCTGCACGAGGCGAAACAGTTCGCGGAAGGCGTCCATCGCCAGTATCCCGGCAAGCTGCTCGCCTACAACTGTTCACCTTCCTTCAACTGGCGCAAGAAGCTCGATGACGCGACCATCGCGAAGTTCCAGCGTGAACTCGGCGCCATGGGCTACAAGTTCCAGTTCATCACGCTCGCCGGATTCCACGCCCTGAATTTCTCGATGTACGAGCTCGCGCGCGGCTACCGGGAGACACAGATGAGTGCCTACGTCGCATTGCAGCAGGCCGAGTTCGAGGCCGAGCCCCAGGGCTACACGGCGACCAAGCACCAGCGCGAGGTCGGCGCGGGCTACTTCGACGACGTCACGCAGACGGTCACCGCGGGCACCTCGTCGATCACCGCGATGCGCGGCTCGACCGAGGAAGCGCAGTTCAAGGCGCGCTGAGCCGGTGGGCGAGGGCGCTTCGCCCTTCGATCCGGACTGCCGGCGCTGCCACCGGCTTGCGGCGTTCCTCGATGTGGTCCGCGCGCGCCATCCGGGCTATCACTGCCATCCGGTCGCGCCGTTCGGCAGCGCGCGCCCCCGGCTCCTGATCGTCGGCCTCGCACCCGGCCTGCACGGCGCAAACCGCACGGGCCGGCCCTTCACCGGCGACCACGCCGGGATCCTGCTTTACCGCACGCTGCATGCCCACGGCTTCGCAAGCCGCGCCGAATCCGTGGCGCGGGATGACGGCCTCAAGCTCCGCGATTGCCGCATCACCAATGCGGTCAAATGCCTGCCGCCTGCGAACAAGCCGTTGCCCGCCGAGATCCGGGCCTGCAACGGGTATCTCGCGGCCGAGTTGTCGACCTTGCCGGCCACGGCGCTGGTGATCGCGCTCGGCGGCATTGCCCACGCCGCGGTGCTGCGCGCCTGCGGCATGAAAGCCGCTCAGGCGCGCTTCGCGCACGGCGCGCTGCATGTGTTGCCGGATGGCCGCCGCTTGCTGGATTCTTACCACTGCAGCCGCTACAACACCCAGACGCGCCGCCTCACGCCCGCAATGTTCGACGCGGTGTTTGCCCGGGCCCGCCACTTGCTCGATGACTGACCGACGCGACACCATGCGCCGGTGACCGGTTTCGATCCCAAGTCGTTCGTCGCGACGCTGCCGGCCCGCCCGGGCGTCTACC
>JANNKZ010000440.1:0-5104 GCA_031396515.1 Gammaproteobacteria bacterium | reverse complement strand
CCTCTCGGGCGGCGACCTCACCGGGCAGGCCGTGCCCTCGGTCGCGCCGATGCGTGCCTCGAAATATTTCCTGAAGACCGAATGCTTCTGTTTCACGCCGCAACACTTCAAAGGCGCGGAAGAACGCGAGCTCGCGGTGCGATTCGTGGTGGACCGGGACCTGCCGCCCGGCATCGACCGCCTCACGCTGTCCTATGCGTTCTACGACGTCGCGCGCACCGCCGGCGGCACGACCTGACGGGGAATTGCGATGGCACATGCCGACCAGACCGTGGATTCGAGCCAGTATTACTTCCCGCACGGAAGCCGCCTGCCCTTCTTCGGGTCCGCCTCGCTCTTCGTCATGATGGCGGGCGCGGCGGCGACGCTGAACGGCGCCGCAATCGGCGGCTGGGTGCTCGGGCTCGGGTTCACACTCCTGATCACGCTCTTCTTCCTCTGGTTCGGCGAAGTCATCCGTGAGAACCAGGCCGGCCTCTATAACGAGCAGGTGGGCCGTTCGTTCCGCATGGGGATGATGTGGTTCATCTTTTCCGAGGTCATGTTCTTTGCCTGCTTCTTCGGCGCGCTGTTCTACGCGCGACAGCTTTCGATCCCGTGGCTCGGCGGCGAGGGTGCCAAGGCGGTCACGAATCTGTTGTGGCCCGGCTTCGAAGCGGGCTGGCCGAGCAATGGCCCGGGCGCCATCGGCCCGCGCGACGATGGCAGCTACGAGATCATCCCGGCTTTCGGCCTGCCGGCGCTCAACACCGCGCTGCTGCTCACCTCGGGCCTGACGCTCACGATCGCGCACCATGCGATGAAGAGCGCGCACCGCGGCCTGTTGAAGGTGTTCCTGGCGGTGACCTTCCTGCTCGGCTTCATCTTCCTCGGCGTCCAGATCGTCGAGTACAGCCATGCCTATCACGAGCTCGGCCTCCAGCTCGGCACCGGTATCTACGGCTCGACTTTCTTCATGCTGACCGGCTTCCACGGCCTGCACGTGCTGGTCGGCGCGATCATGCTGGTGGTGATCTGGCTGCGCTGCATGAAGGGCCACTTCACGCCGAAGCAGCACTTCGCGTTCGAAGCGGTCGCCTGGTACTGGCACTTCGTGGACGTGGTCTGGCTCGGGCTCTTCATCTTCGTCTACTGGCTCTGATCCCGGCGTGGGAGCGGCGCCCGTCGCAGGAAAGCGCTTCATCGCGATTGCCGGCAACATCGGCGCCGGCAAGACGGAGCTGACGCGCTTCCTGTGCCGGCGCTACGACATCAAGCCGTTTTTCGAGCCGAACGACCAGAATCCCTATCTCGCGGATTTCTACCGCGACATGAAAACCTGGGCGTTTCGCTCCCAGCTCTATTTCCTCGCGCACAAGTTCCGGCTGCAGCTCGAGCTGCAGGACGATCCGGGCACGGTCGTGCAGGACCGCACGATCTACGAGGATGCGGAGATCTTCGCGCGCAATCTCCATCGCCAGCGGTTCATCGATGGCCGCGACTGGAAGGTCTATCAGCAGCTCTACCAGTCGATCTGCGCCGCGCTGAAGCCGCCCGACCTGATGATCCAGCTCTGCTGCCCGGTGCGCACGCTCCGGAAGCGCATCCGGCTCCGGGGCCGCGCGATGGAACAGGAGATCCCGGTCAGTTACCTGAGCCGCCTCAACCGCCTGTACGCGGACTGGTTCAAGCGCTACGACCTGTCGCCGGTGCTCCGGCTCGAGACCGACCGGCTCGACTGGATCACGGACCTGGTCGACCGGGCCGACCTCTTCCGCAAGATCGAGAAATACCTCGACTGAACGGGCCCGCGTCCGACAAGCACTGACGTCGCCACGGGGCGACGACCCGACGAACAAAGGCCCCGCGCCCGTGCCAGCATGGCGCGTGATCGGCCACGACGAAAGCCACGTCCAGACCCAGCCGCTGCGGGTCGAGCGGATTCCCGGGAAAACGCGCGACCGGATCGTGGTCGAGTCGCTGCTGCAGAAGCCGGCCTCGAACCAGGTCGATGCGGCCGAGCGGTTGATCGGCCGCCGCTACCGTCTCAAGGAGCGCTTGCGGCGCCGGCGGCTCGGCATCGTGTTCGCGGCTGTCGACGAGCTCGGCTGGGTCGAGAGCAAGGAACGCCGCGTCGCTATCCAGTTCCTCGATGCGAAGATCGCCGCGGGCGCCGATTTCGCCGACCGCTTCGAGCGTGGCGTCGCGGCACTCCAGTCGCTCGAGCACCCGGGCCTCGTCAACGTGTTCGATGCAGGCCGCGACGGCAGCCGCTGGTTCCTCGTACTCGAGATGCCGGACAGCGGGACGCTGCGCTACGTGCTCGACGACGTGCACCAGCTCCCGCCGACCGAAGCCGGCGCGGTCGTGCGCGCGATCGGCGATGCGCTCGAGTACCTGCACGCACGATCGATCGTGCACGGCAACCTGAAGCCGGAGAACGTGCTCGTCACTTTCGACTTCGACGTCAAGCTGCTCGACGTCGTGCCGACGGAATGGCCGCTGGCGCCACCCGCGGCGCATGACATCCGCGACGACGTCTACGGGCTCGCCTGCCTCGCCTATGAAATGCTGGCCGGCCGGCATCCGTTCGACAGCAACACGCCGCGCGAAGCGTTGCGCAACGGCTTGCGACCCGAGCCGATTCCGCGACTGCCGGAGAAGCAGTGGCACGCGCTCGCCGGCGCGCTCGAGCTCGACCCGGCGCGGCGCACCCCGACCGTCCGCCAGTTCCTCGAGGAGTTCGGCGTCATGGCGACCGCCGACCTGCGCGCGCTGGTCGCGGGCGACGTCGCCGGCGCGCCGCCGATCGAGACGCCCGCACCGTGGATCGGTGGCGGCGACGTCGTGATGGCCGAGCGCACCGCGCGTTACGAGCCGAGGCGAACCAGTTTCGGCGGCGTCCTGCTCCTGGTTGTGCTCGCTGCGCTCGTCGCGCTCGCCTGGAAATACCAGGACACGATCCGCGACCAGGCCACCGCGTTCGTCGCGACGATCGACTCCTGGGTTCCCGAAAAACCGCCCGACCCGGGCACGCCGGTCGCCGAAGCGACGACGCCTGGCGCCTTGGTCGAGGAAGACCCGATCGCCCGCGTGACTGCGACCCCTGACGGCACCGCCACCATCACGCCTGCGCCGGCCGAAATGACGCCCATCCCTGCCGAGACGCTGCCCATCGCTGCCAAGACACCGCCAGTCGTGCCCAAGGCCGTCGAATCGCCGCCGGTGCGGGAAGAGATCGCGGCAAAGCCAGCGCCGGCTCCGGCCGCGCAAGCGCCAACGCTCAGGCGCGCCGCGGCGATACCCGAGAAAGCGCCTTCTCCCCCGCCCGCCGGTCCGGCGCGATTCAGTTTCGCCCAGCCCGCCTTGCGGGTCGCCGAGAGCGAAGTCGCAGCGCGCGTCGTGATCCGTCGCAGTGGCGACCTGAGCGGCAGCGCCGCCATCGCCTGGTGGACGGCGCCAGGCACCGCGGATGCCGAGCGCGACTTCGCCGATCTCGGCCGCCGCGTCGAGCAATTCGGGCCCGGCGAGCGCCAGCGCATGATCTTCGTGCCGCTGACCAACGACGCGGACGCCGAATCCAACGAGTATTTCAACGTGTTCATCGGCGAAGTGCGCGGCGGCCTGTCGCCGCAGGCCGGTATCCAGGTCGAGATCGCCGACGACGACTGAGCGAACGGCACTGCGCCGGCCGCCGGTTCCGCGTTAACCTCCGCGCATGCAAGCCGTCCGCCTGCACCAGGCCGGCCGACCGCTGGTCGGTGAGACCCTCACGACACCCGTGCCCGGCCCGCAGGACGTGCTGGTGCGCGTGCGCGCGGCCGGCGTCTGCCACTCCGATGCGCATTACCGCGCGGGCGTCGCGCCCGCGAACCTGCCCTGCACGCTCGGCCACGAAGTGGCGGGCGTCGTCGAAGCGGTCGGCGCCGACGTTGGCTCCTTCCGCCCCGGCGACCGCGTCTGCCTGAATTACCTCGTCACCTGCGGTGCCTGCGACTGGTGCCGCCGCGGCCAGGAGCAGTTCTGCACGAGCGGCGAGATGATCGGCAAGCACCGCGACGGCGGCTTCGCGGAATTCATCTCGGTGCCGGCGCGCGGCGTGCTGGCGCTGCCGGAGAAGATCCCCTTCGAGCACGGCGCCATCATGATGTGTTCTTCGGCGACCGCGCTCCACGCCCTCAATCAGGCGCGGGTCGTCGCGGGCGAGACTGTCGCCGTGTTCGGCATCGGCGGCCTCGGCGTGTCGGCGATCCAGCTCGCGCGCCTGCGCGGTTGCCGCGAAGTGTTCGCGGTGGACATCCATCCGAAGAAGCTGGATCTCGCACGCGCGCTCGGCGCGACGCCGGTGGACGCGAAAACCATGGATCCGGTCGCGGAGATCCGGCGCCTGACGGACGGGCGCGGCGTGGACGCTGCGGTCGAGCTGATCGGCCTGCCGCAGGCGATGGAACAGGCGCTGCGCTCGCTCGCAGTACACGGACGCGCGGCACTCGCCGGCCTCACCGACCGGCAGCTGTCGTTCTCGCCTTACCACGACCTGCTGAACCGCGAGACGGAAGTCATTGGCGTGTCCGATCACCTGTTCACGGAACTGCGGGAACTGATCGGCTACGCGGAGCGCGGGGAACTGGATCTCTCGTACGCGGTGACGCGAAGCCTGCCGCTCGATGCGGCGGCCATCAATGGTGCGCTCGACGACCTGGAGTCCTTCGGTAGCGAGGTCCGCTCGGTCGTCAGTCCAGGCTGATCGCCGGCTTCTTCTGCCCGCGATGGCAGGTCGTGCAATTGATCACGGGCGGCGTGCTCTCGATGCCCTCGATCGTCTTGAGCTTGGCGTTGATCTCCCGCGTCATCAGGCTCATCTCGCGCGCGATCGACTTCGGCCGCTTCGCGTCGGCGGCCCAGTCACTGGTGTCGTGGCAGTGCGAGCAGTCGACGCCGAGCGAGCGCGAAAAGCCGAGGTCCATGACCGCCAGCAACTGCTCGGCGGTCCGACCCTTGAAGAGCTGGATGTCCTTGAACACCGCCTCGGCCGGTTCCTGTTCGCGGCCCGCGATCTGGCGGCGCAGTTCTGCGATCAGTTCGTCTTTCGTCGGCTCGGCGGCGAGTGCAGGTGAAAGCGCCG
>JANNKZ010000439.1:0-11625 GCA_031396515.1 Gammaproteobacteria bacterium | reverse complement strand
CCCTCGCCCGCGCCGAACGCGACGTTCACGACCCGCATCGGCGCGAGTCCGCCGAGTCTCTTGCGCCGGTACTTCGGGTCGAACGGCAGTCGGTCCTCGAGCCACTGCAATTCCTTGCCGAAGCGCTCGAGCTTCGCGGTCTCGGCGTCGTCGCGCACCGTGATGTAGGCCTCGAAGGCGGCCTTGTAGTTGAACCACTCGTCGGCGTAGACCTCGTAAGGGCCGATCGTCGGCTCGATGCTCGAATCCAGTTTCATCCAGTCCACGTCGCTCGCGTAGTAGTCGTTCGACAGGAACGCGGCGGCGCGCGATTGCAGGAAAGTCTTCAGCGTCGGCTGGCGCGTCACCGCCGCGGCGGCCAGCAGGTGCTTCGCCATCTCGGCGAGCTCGCCCTGGTACTCGACGCTGTAAGGCACGGCCTGGAGCCTGCCCGCAGGATCGCGACGGATGGTCGTAAAGAAACCGGTCGCGGCGGCTTTCGCCTCCGGGCCGAGGCCGGCGATCCAGGACTCCACTTCTGCCTTGGTCGCGCCGGCCGGATAATAGTTGGCGCCGTGCGGCTTTTCCGGCACGCCCGCGATGAAAGCCTTTGCCTCATCGAGCGCCGACCAGGGTCCCTTGTTGATCAGGAAATAGTCGAGCCGCGCGTCACCCGCGATGCTGCGATCCTTCAACAACTCGAGCAGCAGCCCCTCGTTGCCGGCCCAGACCTGCCGCAGGTGCAGCGCGTCCAGCACCCGCGCGGCGCGCACCAGGCTCGCGAGCGCGCGACGTTCGCTGACCGGCAACGCCGTGAGGTCCACTTCAATGTCTACCGGCGCGAGGCGCGCGGCCATGCCCTTCAGGCGCTGCGCCTCCGGCGCAAGCTGGATGGATTGCTGCGCCTGCGCCATGAATGGCAGGATGCTGAGGGCGGCGATGAGGGTTTTCATGGCCGCATGATGGACCGGCAGGCCGGTTCTCAGCAATCCGCGGCCAGGGCCTCCGCCTTGTCGGTGCGCTCCCAGGTGAAATCCGGATGCTCGCGGCCGAAATGGCCGTAGGCCGCGGTCTTGCGGTAGATCGGCCGCAGCAGGTCGAGCATCTGGACGATGCCCTTCGGCCGCAGGTCGAAATGCCGGCGCACGATCTCCTCGAGCAGGTTATCCGCAATTTTGCCGGTGCTGTAGGTCGAGACCATTACGCTGGTCGGCCGCGCCACGCCGATCGCATAGGACACCTGCACCAGGCAACGGCTCGCTAGCCCGGCCGCGACGACATTCTTCGCCACGTAGCGCGCCGCATAAGCCGCCGAGCGATCGACCTTCGACGGATCCTTGCCCGAGAACGCGCCCCCTCCGTGGGGCGCGGAACCGCCATAGGTATCCACAATGATCTTGCGCCCGGTCAGGCCGCAATCGCCCTTGGGCCCGCCGACGACGAAGCGGCCGGTCGGATTGACGAGGTAGCGGATGCCGGGCGTCACCAGCTGCGCCGGCAGGACCGGCTTGATGATCTCCTCGATCACGGCTTCCGTCAGATCCTTGTGATCGATGTCGGGTGCGTGCTGCGTGGAGAGTACGACCGTGTCGATTGCGGCGGGACGGTCGTCCTCGTAGCGAACGGTCACTTGCGACTTCGCGTCGGGGCGGAGCCACGGCAACTTGCCGGAATGGCGAAGTTGCGCCTGCCGCTCGACCAGCCGGTGCGCGAGGTGAATCGGCAGCGGCATGAGCTGCGGCGTTTCCGTGCAGGCGTAGCCGAACATGAGCCCCTGATCGCCGGCCCCCTGCTCAAGATCGAGGCCGCGCCCCTCGTCCACCCCCTGCGCGATATCGGGCGACTGCTCGTCATAGGAGACGAGCACCGCGCAACCGCGATAGTCGATGCCGTACTCGGTGTCGTCGTAGCCGATGTCCTTCAGCACGCCGCGGGCGACGCCCTGGAAGTCGACCACGGCGTTGGCCGTGATCTCGCCCGCCATGACGACGAGCCCGGTATTGCAGAGCGTCTCAGCGGCGACGCGCGCACGCGGATCCTTCGCGAGCACCGCGTCCAGCACCGCGTCCGACACCTGGTCCGCGACCTTGTCCGGGTGTCCTTCGCTGACGGACTCCGACGTAAAGAGGAAGCCGTTGCTCATGAGGTCCTTCCGGCCGTCATTTCGTGCGTCGCGCGACGACGAAGGTCTCGTCGTTGAACCACAGGCCGCCGTGTTTCTGCAGCACGGATTGCGTGACGTCGAGGTACTCGCCGTGAGTGACGACACCGTCGAGGCGTTCGTCCTCGATCTGGTTGACGTAGATCGCGGCATTCCACGCGGCGAACAGCGTCGAGGTGCCGATGCGGTCGCCGATTTCGTTCGGCAGCGTGTGCATCTCGTAGCGGAAGATTGCTTTCCCGTCCGGCTGGGCGGTCAGCGTGAACTCACGGGCATCGCGGCCGAGTTCCACTTTCAGCGCGGCCAGCAGCTCGTGCCGGTCCACGCTGAATGGCTCCTCGTCCGGCCACAGGCCGTGGATGATCTCGAGGGCCGGGTCGCGGCCGTAGGACTGGATCACGAGCAGGCGGCCATTCGGCGCGAGGCTTCGCGCCAGCGGTGCCAGGATCCGGCTCGCCTTGAATTGCGCGGAGATCCGCGCGCGCCAGGGCTGCGAGGCGACGATCAGGTCATAGTTCCCGAGGGTCTGGCCGGGCTTCGGGATCACGCGATCGAGCAGGAACTCGTGGTCCGCGCGGTAGATCACGAGCACCGACGGGCGGACGTTGACCGGATTGCCGGTCTTCGGGCTCGGCTTGGTCTGCCAGCCGAACTCGAGGATCGAGGCCATCTCCTCGATCTGTTCAGCGTACTCATGCGACGTGCGCCCCGTCAGGCGCACCTCGTTCCAGTTGAGCGCGGCCGCCGCCTGGATGTCGCGCGGCATCAGCCGCGGCGCTTCCGAGTAATTCAGGTTGGTGATCACGAGCACCGTGGCCGGATGCTCGAAGAACCGGTCCGGCATCTTGTCGAGGCCGAGCCGCGCGTCTTCGAGGCTGATTTCCTTTGCGACGACGAGCAACGGCACGGTCGGGGCCTGGCGGTGGGCGCTGCGCATCACGCGCGCAAGCACGGTCGCATCGCCCATGCCCGCGTCAAAAACGCGCAGTGCCGGCGGCGTTGCCTGGATGTGCTTCAGCTCGGCCGCCGCGCGCTGGGCGACCTTGGACTTCTCGTTGCAGGTGTTGACGAATGCGAGGTATTTCTGCCGGTTGTCGTAGAAGCGAAACGGCGTCGGCTGGTCGCCCGGATCGCGCGCAATTTTGGCCGCTTTCCTTCTCGGCGTCACTTGCGGCCACCCGCGCGACCGGCCACCAGCTCGCTCGTGATGCGCGCCACGTGCTCGCCCTGAAACCGGCACATCCCGAGTTCGAGCGCACTCGGCATGCGCGACTCGTCCCCCTTGCCCGTGATGCTGGTCGCGCCGTAGGGCGTGCCGCCGGTGACTTCGCGCATCGTCATGATGCCGGGCGCGGTGTAGGGCAGGCCGACGACGACCATTCCGTGATGCAGCAGCGTCGAATGGAAAGAAGTGATCGTCGTCTCCTGCCCGCCGTGCTGGCTCTGCGTACAGGTAAAGACGCTTCCCACTTTGCCGAGCAGAGCGTTCTTCGCCCACAGCGGCCCGGTCTGGTCAAGGAAATTCCGCATCTGCGCGCACATGTTGCCGAATCGCGTCGGCGCGCCGAACAGGATGCCGTCGTAGTCGCCGAGCTCCATGGGGTTGGCGAGCGGCGCCGGCTGTTCGAGCTTGTAGTGGAACTGGCGTGCGACGTCTTCCGCGACGAGCTCGGGCACGCGCTTGACCACCGCTTCGACGCCCGGCACCTGCCGTGCGCCTTCCGCCTGGGCGACCGCCATCTGTTCGACGTGGCCCCAACTGCTGTAATAGAGAACCAGGATGCGGGTCATCTCGCCTCCTCGGCGTCAGGCGGCCGCGCGCGCGCGGCGCCGGAGAAATTGTCGGAGCGCTTCACCGTACGCGCGCGGCTGGTCGAGGTTCGGCAGGTGCCCCGCCTGCGCGATCGGCGCCCATTCGGCGTCCGGCAGCAGGGTGCGTAGCCACGCGGCCGCGGCCCGGCGCGACTCGCTGTCGCGCTCGCCGACGACGATCATGACCGGCATCGCGAGCCCGGCGATTGCGCGCGCATCGACGGCAGTCGCTGCCGGCGGCGCCGGATCGAGCAGATCGAGCCCCCGAAAACGCGACAGCGCGCGCGCGACCAATTCGGTCGCCGCGCGATCGCCGGAGTGAAGCTGCATTAGCGGATCGTCGCGCCAGACGGCGCGAAAGGCTTCGAGCCCGGCAGTACGCGCCAACTCGCGAAATCGCGCCATCGGCAGCTGCTCGTCACGGTCCGTCCCGGCGCGAAAATCCGGCGGCCCGTCCAGCACCAGACCGGCGACGCGCCCCGGCCGCTCGATGGCGAAATCAAGCGCCGCGCGCGCGCCCTGCGACATGCCGACGACGGTCGCACGCGGAATTCGCAGGAGATCGAGCAGCGCCTCGAGGTCGCGCGGATCCCGGGAAGCGCCCGGCGCGCCGCCCGACAGCCCGTGGCCGCGGCGGTCGTAGCGGATGACGCGCATCGTGCGGCTGAACTCCGCCGCCTGCGCGTCCCACATCTCGAGGTCGAGCGTCCAGCCGTGCACGAGGACCAACGCCTCGCCCTCGCCTTCGTCGCGATAGCGCAGGCGCGCGTCGCCCGATTCGAAGCTGTGATCCGGTGAGCGCATCGCTGGCGGTGTTTTCGTATACCGAAAAAAAGTTCGCAATCAGGCTACGGGCCCCGGTCGCGAGCGTCAAGCGGCCTAGTACTGCGCACTCAGCGACAGGCCCGGTACGCGCGCGAGTTCGGCCGAGATCTCGCCGCTCGCCCGGCGTAGCATCGCGAGCCGCTCGCGCACGAGCTTGGTCTTGGTGAAGCGGCGGGAATGGCTGGACGAGTTGAGCGCGGCCACCACCCTGCCCTCCTGGTCGAATACCGGCACCGCCACCGCGACGACGCCGTAGGCCAGTTCGTCCTCGACCGCGCTATAACCTGAACGCCGGCATTCCTCGATGAGCTGGCGGACTTTCTTCGGGTCCGTGACCGTCCGGTCAGTCAGCGCCTGGAACTTCTGCTGGCGGAAATAGGCATCCAGGCGCTCGGACGTGAGCCCGGCAAGCAGCACCCGGCCCATCGAGGTGACGTGCGCCGGGAAGCGGCTGCCGACGTGCGCTTCCAGCCGCACCAGCGTTCGCACCGAGGTCCGCGCCACGTAGACGATGTCGGTGCCGTCCAGCACCGACAGCGCGGCGGAGTCGCCGGTCAGGCGCGCCAATTCCTCGAGATGCGTCTGGGTCAGGTGCTCGATGTCCATCGACTCGAGGTAGGCGGCGCCCAGTTCCAGCACCTTCGGGCGCAGCAGGAACGTGCGGCCGCGGCGCGTGACGTAGCCGAGATCTTCGAGCGTCATCAGGCAGCGGCGCGCGGTCGCGGCCGGCATGGCGGCGATCGCCGCGACCTCGGACAGGGTGAGCGCCGAGTGATCGCGCGCAAAGGCGCGGATCACCTGCAGTCCCTTCGCGAGGCCGCCCATGGCTTCACGGCGCGGGGCGGCGGTGGATCGGCGGGGCATGACCCAGTCTATTTCGATATCCGAAAAAGCAAAAGCGATCCGTGGCGCCCGGTCTTGACGACTGGGGCGCCGACCGGTCAGCATGTTCGACAGTCGAATCTATTTTCGCTATGCGAAACACGTCGGAGTCCGCAACGGCATGAAGATCGGTCCGCAGGCGGCGCGCAGCACGGCGGTTTCCGCCGCGAATGCCGCGACGATCGTGGTGCGCGGCCACGACCTGTGCCGCGACCTGATCGGCCGCATAAGCTTCACCGAGCACGTCTGGCTGCTCGTCTGTGGCCGCCTTCCTGACGACGGACAACGGCGCGTGCTCGACGCAACGTTGGTCGCGATTGCCGAGCACGGGCTCGTGCCGAGCGTGGCGGCGGCCCGCATGACGCTCGCCGCCGCCCCGGAGGCGATCCAGGGCGCGGTGGCGGCCGGCATCCTCGGTTGCGGCTCGGTGATCCTCGGTTCCGCAGAATCCGCCGCGCGCCTGTTCGACGAGGTCCGCAGCCGCACCTCCCCCGCCGGAATCGAGGACGCGGCGCGCGCGGCGATCGCGGAGCTCCGCGCCGCGCGCCGCCCGATCGCAGGCTACGGCCATCCACTGCACAAGCAATCGGATCCGCGCGTCGCCCGCCTGCTCGCGGTCGCCGACGAAGCCGGCAAGTCCGGCCGCCACGTCGAGATCGCGCGCGCGGTCGAGCGCCTGCTACCCGAGGCGACCGGCAAGCCGCTCGCGATGAACGTTTCGGGCGCGATCGGCGCCGTGCTGCTCGATGCCGCCTTTCCGCTGCTCGCGGTCAAGGGCGTGCCGATCCTTGCGCGCACCGCGAGTCTGATCGCGCACTTGCTCGAGGAACAGGACCGGCCGATCGGCTTCGTGCTGGCCGACAGCGGCGCGGCGAGCGTCGGCTACGACGGACCGGCTCCGGCCGGATTTGTGCCGGAGTCCTGATGTTCCACTCGGTGCTGCGAGGCGTCCGCATCGTCGAACAGGGCACGTTCATCACCGGCCCCTGCGCCGGCATGATGCTTGCCGACCTGGGCGCCGACGTCATCAAGATCGAAAGCCCCGACGGCGATCCCTACCGAAGCTACCAGAACGGCCTCTACTCACCGCACTTCCAGGCCTACAACCGCAACAAGCGTGGAATCGCCTGCGACCTGAAGCTGCCGGCCGACCGCGCGGTGTTCGACCAGCTGGTGACCGGCGCGGACGTCTACATCCAGAATTTCCGCCCGGGAACCGCGGACCGCCTCGGCGCGGGCCGGCGTCGGCTGCAAGGGCTCAATCCGCGGCTCGTGTATTGCTCGATCAGCGGATTCGGCGGCGACGGTCCCTACTTCGAGCGCCCGAGCTACGACTCCGTCGCGCAGGCGCTGTCCGGATTCCTGAGCGTCGTCGTCGACGAAGAACGCCCGCGATTCCTCGGCCCGGCGCTGGCCGATGCGATCACCGGCATCTACGCGGCCTATGGCATCCTGGGCGCGCTGCTCGAGCGCACGCGCACCGGCCAGGGACGCCTGGTGGAAGTGTCCATGCTGGAGGCGATGGCGCATTTCTCGGTCGAGCCCTTCGCGGCTTATTTCGCACTCGGCACGACGCCGAAGTCGAGCGACCGCCCGCGGCTCGCCCAAGCCTACATCCTGCGCACTTCCGACGGCCGCCTGCTCGCGATTCACCTCTCCTCGCTCGAGAAATTCTGGCAGGGACTGACGACTGCGCTCGAGGCCGACGATCTGGGCCGCGATCCCCGTTTCAGCGCGCGGTTGTCCCGCATCGAGAACTACGAGGCACTCGGCGCCGAGCTCGACCGCCGATTCCGGGAGCGGACGCTCGCCGAGTGGTCCACACGGCTGTCTGCGAGCGACGTACCGTTCGCGCCGATCAACGGCATCGACGCGGTCGTCGAGGACCCGCAGGCGCGCCACCTCGGGCTGGTCGTGCCCGTGGACTCGGCGAAGGAAGGCGGACGGCATGCCGTACGCCCGGCGCTCCAATTCGACGGCACGCGTGCCGCTTCCGTCTCCGCGGCGCCGCTCCTGAACGAGCACGGCGACGAGATCCGCACGGCGCTCGCCCGCGACGGTAGCTGGCCGGCCGCCACGCCGCCGGATGCCGGGGCCCAGAGGGCCACGGGATGAACGCACCGCCGCGCGCGATCCCGACGCTGTTTCCAACAACGGTCGTTGGCAGCCTTCCGCAACCCGAGTGGCTGATCGACCGGGCGAAGCTTGCCGGCCGTTTTCCGCCGCGCATCCGCGCGAAGGAATTGTGGCGCATCCCCGAACCCTGGCTCGCCCAGGCCCAGGACGACGCGACCATCGTCGCGATCCGCGCGCAGGAGGAAGCGGGCCTCGATATCGTCACCGACGGCGAGATCCGCCGCGAAAGCTACTCGAACCTGTTTTCGACTGCACTCGACGGCATCGATCTCGAACGCCACGGCACGGCGCTCGACCGCAGTGGCCATCCGAATCCCGTGCCGCGGGTGGTCGGCCCGATCCGCCGCCGCCATGCCGTCGGCGTGCGCGACCTCGAGTTCCTGCGCCGGCACACGACGCGGCGCGTAAAGGTCACGGTGCCCGGCCCGTTCACGATGTCGCAGCAGGCGCAGATCGACCACTACGGCGGCAGCCGCGAGCTGGCCTCGATGGACTACGCGGTCGCGCTCAACGCCGAAATCCTCGACCTCTTCTCCGCCGGGGCCGACATCGTGCAGATCGACGAGCCCTACATGCAGGCGCGACCGGACGAGGCGCGCGTCTATGGACTTGCAGCGCTCAATCGCGCGCTCGAACGAGTCCAGGGCACGACTGCGGTGCACATCTGCTTCGGCTATGCGGCGATCATCCACGAACGCCACTCCGCGTATTCGTTCCTGCCCGAGCTCGCCGCCTGCAGCTGCCAGCAGGTGTCGCTGGAGGCCGCGCAGCCGAACCTGGACTGCTCGATCCTGGCCAGGCTGCGCGGCAAGAAGATCATGCTCGGCGTCATCGACCTCGGCTCGGCGGAGATCGAGACTCCGCAGACGGTCGCGGCCAGGATCCAGCGTGCGCTGCCGTACGCCGCTGCAGAAGACATCATCGTCGCGCCGGATTGCGGGATGAAGTATCTCGCACACGACGTGGCCTTCGGAAAGTTGAAAGCGCTGGTCGCCGGTGCGTCCATCCTGAGAAAGGAGATGGCCGGCGGCAGCGGAACCTTGAGAGTCCACTCGAACTCATGACGGGAGAGACCCACGTGAATACATGCAAGGGGAACTGTCTTTCGCTGCTGCTGGCGTGGGTGGCGGCATTCGCCGTCGCCATGCCGGTCCAGGCGGCCGAACTGGAAGAAATCGTCGTCATCGCCCGCAAGCGCGATGAGTCGTACCAGGACGTCCCGGTCACGATCAACGTGTTCACGGAGGCGGCCATCGAGGACGCCGGCATCGAGCGGCCGGCGGACTTCATCGCACTCGTGCCTAACATGACGCTGGTCGAGACCCAGAACTCGGGCAATGCGTTCGTGGTCGTGCGTGGCATCTCGCAGGCGCGCAACAGCGAGCCTTCAGTGGCCGTGCTGGTGGACGGCGTGCTGGAGACCAATCCGGCCGAGTTCAACCAGGAGCTCTTCGACGTCCAGCAGATCGAAGTCCTGAAGGGACCGCAGGGCGCGCTCTACGGGCGCAGTGCAATCGGCGGCGCGATCCTCATCCGCACCAAGGACCCGTCGAGCGAATTCGAGGGCAAGGTCAAGATGGGCGTCGGCAACGGCTCGTCGCTGCGCGCCCAGGCGGGCGTGAGCGGCCCGGTCGGCGCCTCAGACGCCCTCACGTTCCGCGCCTCGGTCAACTACTACGAGACCGACGGCTACTTGCCCAGCACCTTCCTCGGCGGCAAGGCGGATCCGGTCGAGGACCTGTCCGGGCGCCTGCGTATCCTGTTCAAGCCGAGCGACACCTTCACCAGCGACCTGCGATTCGCGGTCAGCGACCTGTCGACCCGCGCGCTGTACTTCGTCATCCCCCGGGACGACGAACTGAATCCCTTCAGCACCTTCACGACGCCGCCCGATGCTAACGACGTCAGCTCACCGATCCAGCTCGACGACGAGGGCGTCAACGAACGTGACCTGTTCAACGCGTCGCTGAAGATGGACTTCGGCGCGGGTGACGGGACGTTGACCACGGTCTCGGCTTACAACACGACCGAAGAACTGCTGACGGGCGACGCCTACGACTTCCGGCCCGCCGCGACGTCGATCTTCATGGCGCTGTTCGGCTTCGACATGAACCAGAGCCAGTTTCTCGACATCGAGTCCTACAGCCAGGAAATCCGCTACACCTCGCCCGGCGACCGCCGCGTGCAATGGATCGCCGGCGCGTACTTCGTGCACACCGATCGCTTCATCTCGACCGGCAACATGCAGAACGACGGCACCGGCGTGCACCCCGTGTTCCGCGAGCCGCGCACCAGCGGCAGCAACCTGAGCACCACCTTCCTCGCCGACGAACAGGACAACGACGCCTGGGCGGTGTTCGCGAACGCGACCTTCGAGGTCACCGACAAGTTCGAGATCGACGCTGCCGTGCGCTACGACGAGGACAAACGCGAGAACACGACCATCACGCCGACCGCGTTCCTGCCGGACCCGTCGGCCTTCACCGGCGAAGTGCGCACGCACACCTGGAGCGAAACACAGCCCAGGGTCACGCTGCGCTACCAGCCGAACGACGCAGTGACGATCTTTGGCGGCTGGAGCCGGGGATTCCGCAGCGGCGGCTTCAACCAGACCGGCGTCGGCGCGGTCGCCGACGCGAACGGCATCGCCGGGGTCAACGACCTGTTCGAGGCCGAGGTCGCCGACACCGCGGAGATCGGCGTCAAGGCGCAGTTCCTGGACGGCCGTCTGAACACGGCGCTCAGCCTGTTCCAGACGGAATCGGAGAACGCCTACTTTTTCGTGTTCCTCGCGGCCAACTCGACCCAGAACCTCGGCAACCTGGACGCGGATTACGAAGGCGCCGAGCTCGAGATCAGCGCGCGCGTGACCGACAACCTCGACCTGTTCGCGAGCTACGGCATAACGGACAGCAAGATCACGGCCATGGAGGATCCGAGCGTGGTCGGCAACGAGGCGCCGCTGGTCTCCGAGAACACGGGCAACTTCGGGATCCAGTACCGCTACCCGATCGGCAATTCGCTGCATGCGACATTCCGCGCTGACTACCGCCATATCGGTCGCACCTGGTGGGAGCCGTACAACACGACCTCGCGCGACCCCGTGGACCTCGTGGACGCGCGTATCGGCATCGAGGGCGACAAATGGTCTGCGACCGCGTGGAGCCGTAACCTGACGGACGAGAAATACAATCAGGAGTTCTCGCCGGGCGGATTCCTGTTCCGCGCGCTGCCGCGACGCTACGGCGTCGAATTCGCGTACAAGTTCTGACCGGAGGCCATCATGGCGACGACTGCAAGACTGCCGTCCAGGCTCCACCACACGGCCTACGTGTCGCGGGACCTCGAGGCGACGCGCAAGTTTTACGAGGAGGTGATCGGGCTGCCGTTGCTCGCCACCTGGTGTGAGAAGGACCTGCTGTTCGGCGCCGAGCGCACCTACTGCCACCTGTTCTTCGGGCTCGCGGACGGCGGCGCACTCGCCTTCTTCCAGTTCGCGGACCCGGCGGACCAGGAGCAGTTCGGGCCGAAGATGCCGTTCACGCCGTTCCACCACATTGCCCTGCACGTGGACCAGGAGACGCAGGACGGCATCGAGAAACGACTTGCCGCCGCCGGCTACAAGGAACCGCAGTCGTTCGTACTCGAGCACGGCTACTGCCGATCGGTCTATGCGACCGACCCGAACGGCATGATCGTCGAGTTCACGCACGACCATCCGGACGTCGCGAAGATCAACGCGGCAAGGCGCCAGGACGCGCACTCGGAACTCAAGCGCTGGCTCGCCGGCGACCACACGTCGAACAACACCTATCGATGAGAGGAAGTAC
>JANNKZ010000417.1:0-3188 GCA_031396515.1 Gammaproteobacteria bacterium | reverse complement strand
CATGCCCCAGGGCATGCCGATGGCGATGCCGGCTGCCGGCCCGGCCCCGGGTCCCGCTCCCGCGGCGGCACCCGCTGCGGCGGCCACGCCTGCCGCGCGCGATGAGAACCTCGTGACGGCGCCGATGGTCGGCACGTTCTATGCCTCGCCGGCGCCCGGCGCGAAATCCTTCGTCGAAATTGGCCAGGAAGTTCGCGTTGGCCAGGTGCTCTGCATCATCGAGGCCATGAAGATGATGAACCAGATCGAGAGCGAGCGCGCAGGTCGCGTGGTCTCCGTGCTCGCAAAGAACGGCGAGCCCGTCGAGTTCGGCCAGCCGCTCTTCGCGATCGAGTAAGGCGGATGCTCGACAAGATCGTCATCGCCAATCGCGGCGAGATCGCGCTTCGCATCCTGCGCGCCTGCCGCGAACTCGGCATCAAGACGGTCGCAGTCCATTCGACCGCGGACCAGAACCTCAAGCACGTGCTGCTCGCGGACGAGACGGTCTGCATCGGCCCCCCCGCTTCGCGCGACAGCTACCTGAACATGCCGGCGATCATCAGCGCGGCCGAGGTCACCGACTCGGTCGGCATCCATCCGGGCTACGGATTTCTTTCTGAGAACGCCGACTTCGCGGAACGCGTCGAGAACAGCGGTTTCGTCTTCATCGGGCCGAAGAGCGAGACCATCCGCCAGATGGGCGACAAGGTTTCCGCGATCCGCGTCATGAAGGAGCACGGCGTGCCCTGCGTACCGGGCTCCGACGGCCCGCTGCCCGCCGACACCGACGAATGCTTCCGCATGGCCCGCCAGATCGGCTATCCGGTCATCATCAAGGCCTCGGGCGGCGGCGGCGGCCGCGGCATGCGGGTCGTGCACAGCGACGCGACGCTCGTGAACGCGATCAACGTGGCGAAGACCGAAGCGCAGGCGGCCTTCGGCAACGACACGGTCTACATGGAAAAATTCCTCGAGAAGCCGCGCCACATCGAGTTCCAGGTGATCGGCGACAACTACGGCAGCGTGGTGTCGCTCGGCGAGCGCGACTGCTCGCTGCAGCGCCGGCGCCAGAAGATCATCGAGGAATCGCCGGCCCCCGGCATCTCCGTGAAGCAACGCGAGGAGATGAGCGAGAAGCTGGTCGCCGCCTGCGTCGCCGTCGGCTACCGCAGCGCCGGCACGCTCGAGTTCCTGTACGAGGACGGCAACTTCTACTTCATCGAGATGAACACCCGCGTACAGGTCGAGCACCCGGTGACCGAGCTTGTGACCGGCATCGACATCGTCAAGATGCAGCTGCGCATCGCGGCCGGCGAACCGCTGCCGTTCAAGCAGCAGGACATCGTGCTGCGCGGCTGGGCCATGGAATGCCGAATCAATGCCGAGGACCCGAAGACCTTCGCGCCGTCGCCTGGGCCGGTGCGGCTCTGGCACGCGCCGGGCGGCCCCGGTGTGCGCGTGGACAGCCATCTCTACTCGGGCTACAACGTGCCGCCGTTCTACGATTCGCTGATCGCAAAGCTCATTTCCTACGGCGAGAACCGCGAAACCGCAATCGCGCGCATGCGCAATGCGCTGTCCGAGATGGTCGTCGAAGGCATCAAGACGAATGCGCCGCTGCACCAGGAAATCTTCGGCCACTCGGCATTCCGCCAGGGCGGCCTCGACATCCACTACCTCGAGCGCCGACTCGGGCTGAAGTGAGCTGGCACCAGCTCGTCATCGAGCTCGGCCGCGAGCCGCCGGGCCGCGCCGAGGAAGCCTGCCTCGCGCTCGGCGCGATCGCGGTCTCGCTGGGCGATGCCGGTCACGAGTCCTTGCTCGAGCCCGCACCCGGCGAGACGCCGCTCTGGCGCGAAATCCGCCTGAAGGCGCTGTTCGAGGAATCCGCCGAGCCCGCGATTCTCGCGGCGACGCTGACGGCGGTCCTCGAGTTGCCTGAAGGCGCGATCCAGGTCGAGCATGTCGCCGAACGCGCCTGGGAGCGCGAATGGCTCAAGGACTTCCGGCCGATGCGATTCGGCCAGCGCCTGTGGGTCTGCCCGGCGGGCCAGCCGCCTGGCAGCCCGCACGCGGTCGTGCTCGAGCTGGATCCGGGGCTCGCCTTCGGCACGGGTACGCACGCAACGACGGCCCTCTGCCTCGAATGGCTGGAAGGCCGGCCGCTCGAGGGCTTGAGCCTGCTCGATTACGGATGCGGTTCCGGCATTCTCGCGCTCGCCGGGTTGAAACTCGGCGCGCGATCGGCGACCGCCTTTGACATCGACCCACAGGCAATCACGGCGACGCGCGAGAACGCGGTGAAGAACGGTCTCAGTGACCGCCTGACGGTGGTCGAACGCGCCGCAGCGATCTCCGGGCCGTTCGATCAGGTCGTCGCCAACATCCTCGCGCGGCCACTCGTCGAACTGGCGCCGGCACTTGCGGCGCATTGCATCCCCGGCGGCGCGATCCTGCTCGCGGGCATGCTCGAGACCCAGGGCGAGGAAGTGGCGCGCGCCTATGGTCCGTGGTTTGATATCGAAACGGCGGCGTTGCGCGAGGGCTGGATCACGCTCGCGGGCTGCCGGCGCGCGGAGTAGGCGTGTACACCCGATGCCCTGATTGTGCGACGGTCTTTCGCGTCACGGCGGATTCGCTGCGCGTCGCCCAGGGCGATGTCCGCTGCGGCGTCTGCTCGAACACCTTCAATGCCATCGAGAACCTGAGCGAGCAGGCGTTCCGGCCGGACATCGACGTCGACGACGACGACGACGTGCCTTCCCCCGACGATTCCATGACCGTCGAGGAATTGCCGGGCACCGAGAACATCGAGCTCGCAGTCGAGCCCACCGCGGCAGCCGATGACGAAGACAAGGCCATGGAGTTTCACGGTGACGCCGTGGACGTCGAGAAGTTGTTCGTCGTCGAGGGATCGAAGCCCCCCGCCGATTTCGACCCCGCCAAGGTTGCCGCGTCGCTGACGCTCGGCGAGAACGATCTCGACCGTACCGACGAGTACCCGATCCTGGTGCTCGACGAACAGGATGTGCCGGAGGAGATCATCCTCGAGGCGGAACCCGAATTGCCCGCGACCTCCCCGCGCATCCTGATCCCGGACGAGATGCGCAAGCGCCTCGCCGAGGAAGCGGCTGCGCGCACCGCGTTCGAAACCGACCTCGGCCAGGAAGAGGCGCACGAACAAACCCGCCGCTGGCCCTGGGTGG
>JANNKZ010000401.1:0-5423 GCA_031396515.1 Gammaproteobacteria bacterium | reverse complement strand
TCCCGTTGCCGCGCGGCGGCTATCCGCGCGATCGAGTCGCTCGGCACCGGCACGACCGGCTCGCGCATGGCGAGCGGCAATTATCGCGGCCACCGCGAACTCGAGACCGCGATCGCCGCGGCCTTCGGCTGGCCCGCCGCGATCGTCTTCTCGACCGGCTATCAGGCAAATCTCGGCACGCTGTCCGCGCTCGCCGGTCCGGGCGATTACCTGCTGGTGGATGCGGACAGCCACGCCAGCATCTACGACGGCTGCCGCCTGGGCAGCGCGACCACGATCCGTTTCCGCCACAACGACCCCGAAAACCTGGATCGACGGCTCGAGCGGCTCGGCGGTGACGCCCGGCGCGCGCTGGTGGTCGTCGAAGGCCTGTACAGCACGCTTGGCGACCGCGCACCGCTCGCGGAAATCGCGGCGGTCACCCGCGCGTACGGCGCCTGGCTGCTGGTGGACGAGGCGCATTCCTTCGGCGTGTTCGGCGTCCGCGGCCTCGGGCTGTGCGAGCAGCTCGGCATCCTGGACCAGGTGGATTTCGTCGTCGGCACGTTCTCGAAGAGCCTCGGCGGCGTGGGCGGCTTCTGCGCCAGCCGTCACGCGGAACTCGAACTGCTGCGCATGGCCAGCCGGCCCTACATCTTCACGGCCGCGTCGGCGCCCGCGGTCATCGCGGCAACGCGCGAGGCGCTCGCTCGCTCGCTCGACGGCGCCGACCTGCGCGAACGGCTGTGGCGTCATGCGGATCGCCTGCACGCGGGGCTGCTGCAGCTCGGCTACACGATCGGATCCGATGCCCCGGGTCCGGTCGCCGCGTTGATCTTCGGCGAACGCGACACGGCGATTGCGCACTGGGAGGGTCTGCTGGACGCCGGGATTTACACCAACCTGATGATTCCGCCGGCGGCGCCGAGCGGCAAGTACATCGTCCGCATCAGCCTGAGCGCCGCCCACAGCGACGAGGACATCGACCATTTGCTCGCTGCGCTGAAGAAGCTCGCGGAGCGCCGGTGGCCGGTTGGCGCGGCGCGCGATGGCCGCGCAGTCGCCTCGGGCGGATTGTGATTCGCGGCGCAATCCGCTGACCCGGCGCATGGCCGGAAACATCGCGACCTGGTTGGGGCTGGGGCGCGGCGCGGATTCCTTCTCAACCGACTACGTCAGTCCGATCGCACCCATCGTGCTCGGCGGCTGCGGCCGTTCCGGCACGACCCTCTTCCGCATGATCCTCGATTCGCACCCGGCAGTCTGCTGCGGTCCGGAATCGAGCATCTTCCGCCGTTCTCCAGTCGACCCTGACGAACTGGCCGGCAAGTTCGATCTCGACCCGGGCCGGGTGCGGGCGATCCACGTGGCGGCGCGCTCGCGCCCGGAATTCATCGAGGCCTTCGCCGGGCTCTGCATGGAGCGCGCCGGCAAGCGCCGGTTCGCCGAAAAAACGCCGCGCAACATCCGCCGACTCGACGCGATCTTCCGCCACTTTCCGGAGGCGCGCTTCGTGCACGTGTTGCGGGACGGCCGCGACGTCGCCTGTTCGCTTCGCACGCATCCGCGGCACAAGGTCGTGAACGGCGAGCTCGTGCCGCTGAATACCTGGAAGCCGATTGCTGCTTGCGCCCGCCGCTGGCGCGACGACATTGAACGCTCGCGACGGTACTGGCCGGACCCTCGCTTCCTGACACTGCGATACGAAGATCTCGTGCGCGAGCCGCGCCCGGTGCTGGAAAAGCTGATGGGTTTCGTCGGCGAGGCCTGGGACGACCGACTGCTCGAGCATGCCGGCGCGGGTTCGCCGTTTCGCAACGTCACGACCTTCGCCCAGAACCCGGAGGCGCTCAAGCCGTTGAGCACGAGCGCGCTCAGTCGCTGGGAACGCGACCTCGATACGAAGGACCGGAGAATCTTCAAACGCATTGCCGGCGCACTGCTGATCGAACTCGGCTACGCCCGCGACCTCGACTGGTAGCGTAAAAAAAGGCGGCGCCGGAGCGCCGCCTTTCCGTTTCAGACGGATCGCACTGCGATCAGTCCGGTTCGAAGCCGATGTGCTCCAGGAGGAATTCCTGCGACGTCGGGATGTCGGTGCGGAACTGGTAGTCGTTGCCGTTGCAGTTCGGCGCGATGCCGTAGGAATTGACCGCCATGACGATGTTGGTCTCGGCGCCGGTCACCGGGTCGATGAAGAATGCGGGGCCGCCGGAATCGCCGGAGCAGGTGCCGCCGGTGCCGCCGCCCTTGCCCGGGTTGTTCGTCATCTTGAAGTTCTGCTCGCCGATCGTGTTGCTCACCGCGAGGCCGGTGATCGACGAGGTCGCCGCATAACGCACCCAGTCGTCGCCGGCGAAGGCGGGGATCCTGCCCTGCAGGCCGTAACCCACGATGCGGGCCTGGCGCTCGCCGAGCTTGCCGCGGGCCTTGCGCAGGTAGTCGAACTGGTTCGCCGACGGCAGCGCACCGTACTCCGTTACGTAGATCGGCTCCGACAGAAGGATTACGCCGACGTCGAAGGTGTTCGGGAATTCCGCGTAGTCGTTGTACTGGGGATGCGGGACGGCCTGGCCAGCGGTCCAGGTCGCATCAAGCCAGGCGATGACGCCCGGATAGCCCGGGAGCTCGGTCGCGATCGATGCATCGATGTCCGCGTCGTTGCGGACGTAGGTCAAGTTGTTCGCTTCACCCGCGCCTTCGGTGCAGTGACCCGCCGTCAGCACGACGTAAGGCGTCAGCAAGGTGCCGGAACAGCTGAAAAATCCGACGCCATTCTGTACGAACAGGATGGCGACGACGTTCGGATGGTCATCACCGTCGGGCGCGCCCCAGGTGATGGCGGACGCAGGCGTCGTGATCGCGGCCAGACTGAGAGCCGCCGCGGCTCCAAGAAATTTCTTCATCGCAGGGATCCCCATGAGTTATTGGTCGACCAGAAAACAGTAACACGCCCTCGTGGACCGGCCAACGCGGCGGGCACTCGATTCGTCGCAAACTGGCGGCGAGTTTGCCGATGGCAGTCCTTATGTCGTGTCGGTGACAGAAGGCGCGGTTGCGAACCGGCAACCTCGTGCCCGGAGTCGATGTATTACCGGAGGATCCGACATGAACATCCAGATCAGTGAACGCGCGCGAGTCTTCGTTTCGGGCCTGGCGGGCGCGACCATCGTCTCGATGCTGACCTTGACGGTCGTCGAGGCGCTGAGCCCGGAGAACCTGCTGCGCCGGGATGGGCGCGCGGAGGCCGAAATCCAGATGGCCGACCGGGCGACGCAGGCCATAATGCGCGCATGACGACGCTCGCCGGCCGGATGCTGCTGCAGCACAGCCCGCTGTTCCGCGGGCTGCCGGCCGCGGCGCTGGAACGGATCGCAGCGGTCGCGGGGCAGCGCAGCTACCGCAACGGCGAGGTCGTGTTCAGCCACGGCGATCCGGGCGACGCGCTTTACGCGGTGGTCACCGGCCGCGTGCGCATCAGCACGGGCGCGCCGGACGGCCGCGAGATCTACCTCAACATCATGGAACCGGGCGACACCTTCGGCGAGATCGCGCTGCTCGACGGCGGCGCACGCACGGCGACGGCAACTGCGATCGCGCCCTCCGAGCTCGTGTCCATCCGCCGTGACCATTTCCGCTCGCTGCTCGAGCAGGAGCCGAAGGTCGCATTCGAATTGCTGCGCCTGTGCGGACAGCGGCTGCGCTGGACCAGCGGCCTGCTCGAGGACGCCGCACTCCTGGATGCGCCTGCGCGCCTCGCCAAGCGCCTGCTGATTCTCGCGGAGCTGCACGGCAAGCGTTCGAAGGACGGGGTGACGCTGCGCCTGTCGCAGGAGGAACTCGCCAGTTTCCTCGGCATCACGCGCCAGGCCGTGAACCAGCAGCTCCAGGCCTGGAAGGGCAAGGGCTGGGTCGGGCTTTCACGCGGCGTCATCGTGGTGCGGGACGAACCGGCGATCCGCCGCGCGGCGACCCAGGACTAGGCTCAGGCTTCGACGCCGCCCGCGACGGCGCAGATGCGCCAGGTGCCGGGAATGCCTTTCAGTGTCTGCACGCCGCGATCCTCGAAGCGGATTCCGGCGCCGACCACCAGGTCCGTCACCGTCCCCGACACCAGCACTTCCCCGGCCTGCGCGAGCGCGAGCACGCGCGCCGTCAGGTTGACCGCGATACCGCCGATCTCGCTCGGCCGCCGCTCGATCTCTCCGGTGTGCGCACCGGCACGGATCTCGATGCCGAGCGAGCGGACCTCGTCGCGGATGCGCATCGCGCAGTGGACCGCGCGCGCCGGCCCGTCGAAGGTCGCGAGGAAGCCGTCGCCGGTGCGTTCGACCTCGCGGCCGCGGAAGGCGCCGAGGTTGCGCCGCACGATCACATCGTGCGCGGAGCGCGTTGCGAGCCAGCTCGCGTCGCCGATGCCGGCCGCGAGCCGGGTCGAACCGACGACGTCGGTGAACAGCACGGTCGCGAGCTCGCGCTCCGCAGGCGAACTTGCGCGCACGCCGGTCAGGAATTCCTGGATCTCGTCGAGCACGAGCGACGAGGCCGCCGTGTGGTACGGGAAGCAGTCGGCGCCCGGCAGCTCGAACATCGTCGCGCCGGGAATGTTGTCCGCGAGATAGCGGCCGAAGGCCAGGCGGTAGTGGCGGTTGTCGCGCCGGTGCAGCACGCGGGTCGGCACGCCGATCGCCGGCAGGATCGAGCGCACGTCGAGGCGCACGATCAGGTGGTACATCTGCGCGGCGGCGCCGGGCGGCATGGCGAGGCGCTGGTTGCGCAGGAACCAGTCGCGCATGCGCGGATCGTGGCCGATGCTCGGCGCCGTCATCTCGAGCATCGCGGCATCCTGGCCCCAGTGCTGCTCATAGAGCGAGACCAGTTTGTCGCAAGTCGCCTCGGGCATGCCAATGGGGTAGTCGGGTGCGCGGCGCCAGCTCGCGAATGCGTTGACGAGCACCAGTGCCGAGACGCGATCCGGAAAGGTCGCGGCCAGCAGCATCGCCATCAGGCCGCCTTCCGTGTCGCCGACGATCGCGGTCTGGCGCGAATCGGCGGCGTCCAGAACCAGGAGCGCATCGTCCATCCACTGCTCGAGCGTCGGCAGCTTGGCGAGCGGCACGGGATCGGAGACACCGGTGCCGCGCTTGTCGAAGCAGATGACGCGGCCGATTCGCGAGAGGCGCTGGTGGAACAGCGCGCAGGAGGGCTCGTCCCACATCGCATCCACGTTGGTCGCCCAGCTCGGGACGAACAGGATGTCGCGCGGACCTTCACCGAAGACCTGGTAGGCGACGTAGCCGCCGGCGGACTTCGCGTAGCGTGTGTCGGGTCGGATCATGGAAAGCTGGCAATATACCGGAATGAGCGGCCGTCATTGGTGGGAGCGCGCGGATCTCGGGTATCGCGATGGCCGGCTGCATTTCGCCGGGCAGGATCTCGAGGCG
>JANNKZ010000388.1:0-2095 GCA_031396515.1 Gammaproteobacteria bacterium | reverse complement strand
ATCAACGAGGACTTCCTGGCCGCGAACATGAAGCCCGAGGAGATGAACTTCGCGCCCTGGGGCCCGATGAAAGGCCCGGAGGCTGGCGGCTCGCTGACGGGCATGGCGGCCTCGCAGAAAGAAGGCCTGCGCTCGCGTCCGCTCGAGGAAATCGTGCGCGACACGCTCGCCTGGCACGAGACACGGCCCGCCGAGCGCAAGGCGACACTCCGCTCAGGCTTCACGCCCGAGCGCGAGGCCGAGATCCTCGCCCTCTGGCGCGCCCGGCCGGGGACCTGACGACGGGCGTTGTCATCGGCGCGTGCGGGCGTAAGATGCGGGGAAAGAAGCCGCCTCGGAGGGCCCCACGATGCGCACCGTTCGACAGCTGCTGGATTGCAAGACGCCGGGTGTCGTGACGGTGGACGGGTCGGATCCCGTCCGCACCGCGATCGAGCGCATGGCCGAGCACTTCATCGGCGCCCTGCCCGTCCTGGTCGACGGCAAGCTCGCGGGCATCGTCTCGGAGCGTGACTACGCGCGCAAGGTCGTGCTGATGGGGCGCAAGTCCACCGAGACCGACGTGCGTACGATCATGAGCGCGCCGGTGATCACGGTCGGGCCGCAGCACACGGTCAACGACTGCATGATGCTGATGACCGACAAGCGAATCCGTCACCTGCCGGTCGTCGACGACGGCGACCTGATCGGCGTCATCTCGATCGGCGACTGCGTCAAGGCGGTCATCGACGAGCAGCGCCACGAAATCGAGGACCTCCGCCGCTATATCGCCGGCTGAGAGGGGACGCACCCTTTACCCCGATCCGCTCCGGCTTTGCCTGCCGGATTGGTTCGCTCGCTCAGAAGAGAAGAATCGGAGAATTCGCTCGCTTACCAATCCGGCAGGCGCGCCGGGGCGAAGCGTTGCCGAGTAAAGGGGTGCGTCCCCTTTCAGCGGGCGGTGTCGCGCTACGGGGTGAGGTTGGCGGCGCGAACGCCCGCGATCCAGTCGCGCGTTGCGGTCCGCACGGCGACGATATCGTCCTGCGATCGATGGTGGTCGTAGTAGTAGAGCGCCACGAGGCGGTTGCCGAGGCGCATCATCGTCGTCGCCACGATCACCTTCGCCTCGAGAACCTGGCCCTGCGCCTTCACTTCACTCCGCACCAGCATCATCGTGCTGAAGGCGTCGGCCTCATCCGCGACGACCTCGACCGGCACGATGTCGCTGGCTGCGAACTGCAGATCGACGTTCACGGCCTCTTTGACCCGCTCCGAGGACTTCACTAGCTGTTCTTCGACGAACTTCTCGACGTTTGCGATTTCGTCCTGCCATGCCGTCATCATCTGCGCGCGCACGACCACGAAGTCTGCCTCCAGGAATGGCAGGTTCTCCAATTCCCGTACCGCATGCACAGTCGCCCAGCGAGCGAGAGGTCCACCCTTCTCGACGCGGTCGATGTCGGCCGCCGACGCGAAGCTCGCGAGGTGGCGATTCATGGACGGCACTATCGCCTCGATGAATTGCCGCATGCGTTCGCGGTTGGCCGTGAATTCAACCTGGCCGGCGGGCGCCGGCAACTCGATCAGGACGCCGCCGACTTCCACGCTGACCGCGGTGGGATCGTCCGCGGCGGACGCAGGCAGGCAGAGCAGCCCGAGCGCGATCGCCGCTGCCTGCGTGACTGCCCTCACCACGTTCCCGCATTCGGCATGGAACTCCATGGTTCCGCGGGCGGCAGTGCGTCGCCTTGCTGCAGCAACTCGATCGAGACGTTGTCCGGCGAGCGCACGAAGGCCATGTGGCCGTCGCGCGGCGGGCGGTTGATGGTGACGCCGCCGGCCTGCAATTTCGCGCAGAGCGCATAGATGTCGTCCACCCGGTAGGCAAGGTGCCCGAAGGCGCGGCCCATGGTGTAGGCCTCGGGATCCCAGTTGTGCGTGAGCTCGATCTGCGCCGCGTCGTCGCCGGGCGCGGCCAGGAACACCAGCGTGAAGCGGCCGCGTTCGTTGTCTTTGCGCCGCAGTTCGCGCAGGCCCAGCAGGTCGCGATAGAAGTGCAGCGACTTTTCCAGGTCGCTGACGCGGACCATCGTGTGCAGGTATTTCATTTTCG
>JANNKZ010000370.1:0-4643 GCA_031396515.1 Gammaproteobacteria bacterium | reverse complement strand
CCGATGATGACTGCCGGATCCGACAGGCTGAACACTTCCAGCTTGCCCGCGATCTCGAGGTTGTGCGTGTAGTCCGCGAACAGCACGAGCGCGGCGAGGCCGGCCGAGCCGATCGCATAGCCCTTGGTCACCGCCTTGGTGGTGTTGCCGACCGCGTCCAGCGCGTCGGTAATCTTGCGCACTTCCTTCGGCAGGCCGCTCATCTCGGCGATGCCGCCGCCGTTATCGGTGATCGGGCCGTAGGCGTCGAGCGCCACGATCATTCCGGTCATCGACAGCATGGCCGTCGCCGCGATGGCGATGCCGTACAGGCCGTTCAGCGAGTAGGCACCCCAGATCGCCGCGCAGATCGCGAGCACTGGCAGGGCGGTGGACTTCATCGAGATCGCGAGGCCGGCAATGACGTTCGTGCCGTGACCAGTGCGCGAGGCTTCCGCCACGTAACGGACCGGCTTGTATTCGGTCGCGGTGTAGTACTCGGTGATGACGATCATTGCTGCCGTCAGGCCGAGCCCGATCAGCGCGCAGTAGAAGAGCGGCATGGCCGCCGCCCCGAACATCAATTGCGTGATCGGGTAGTAGGCGATCGCCGCGATGACGCCGGAGACGATCACGCCGCGGTACAGCGCGCCCATGATCTTACCGCCCACTTTCACGCGCACGAAGAACGTGCCGACGATCGAGGCGACGATGGAGACCGCGCCGAGCACGAGCGGGTAGAGCACCGCCGCCTCGCCGAGATCCTTCATCATCAGGCCCGCGAGCAGCATGGTCGCGACTACCGTGACCGCGTAGGTCTCGAACAGGTCGGCCGCCATTCCGGCGCAGTCGCCGACGTTGTCGCCGACGTTGTCGGCGATCACGGCCGGGTTGCGCGGGTCGTCCTCGGGGATGCCGGCCTCGACCTTGCCGACGAGGTCCGCGCCGACGTCGGCGCCCTTGGTGAAAATGCCGCCGCCGAGGCGCGCAAAGATCGAGATCAGCGAACCGCCGAAGGCGAGGCCGACCAGCGCGTGCAGCGCCTGATCATTGTTGCCGGTCATCCGCATCATGAACCAGTAATAGGACGCGACGCCGAGCAGGCCGAGGCCCACGACCAGCATGCCGGTGATGGCGCCGCCGCGGAACGCGACCTGCAGGGCCGGGTTCAGCCCGACGCTCGCCGCATGCGCCGTACGCACGTTCGCGCGCACCGAAACGTTCATGCCGATGTAGCCCGCGAGGCCGGAGAGGATCGCGCCGAACGCGAAACCGGCCGCCGTGTACCAGTCGAGCGCGAAGCCCAGCACGACGAACAATACGACGCCGACGATCGCGCTCGTCGTGTACTGGCGGGTGAGGTAGGCCTTGGCGCCTGCCTGGATGGCGGCCGCGATTTCCTGCATGCGCGCGTTGCCGGCGGGCTGCGCGAGGATCCAGCGCACCATGAACACGCCGTACAGAATCGCGATCACGCTGGCGGCCATGGCCAGCCAGAGTGCCTGTTGCATCGTCATGAAATTACTCCCTGGAATCAAAAATCATATCACGAAGGTTTGCGTCAGCTTCTTGCGCACGCGGCGGCCCTTGAGCGTCGCGTAGTGCGGAATGCCGTCTTTGTAGGGCGGATACGATTCGCCGCCGATCAGCGGCGCGAGATAATTGCGACAGGCGGCGGTGATGCCGAAGCCGTCCTCGCTGATGAAATTCCTCGGCACCATCTTCTCGCGGTTCGCGACCTGGTCGATCGCGACCGAGCCGATGTCCCAGCGGTAGGGCTTCGACGACTTGCGTCGGATCACCGGCATGACGGCATTCTTGCCGGCGAGCGCGAGCTCGACCGCCGCGCGCCCGACCGCGTAGGCCTGTTCGACGTCCACGCGCGAGGCGATGTGCCGCGCGGCGCGTTGCAGGTAGTCGGCGAGCGCCCAGTGATACTTGTAGCCGTGCGCCTGCTTGATCATCGCCGCGAGGGTCGGCGCGACACCGCCGAGCTGCACGTGGCCGAAGGCGTCTTTCGTGCCCATGTCGGACATGAACTTGCCGTCGGCGTCGCGCGTGCCTTCGGAGGCGACCACGACGCAATACCCTTTCTGCTCCACCGTCTCCTTGACGCGCGCGAGGAAGCGCTCGCGGTCGAAGGCGATTTCCGGGAACAGGATGATGTGCGGCGCGTCGCCGGTCTTGCGCGCGGCGAGCCCGCCCGCGGCAGCGATCCAGCCCGCGTGCCGGCCCATTACCTCGAGAATGAACACACGGGTCGAGGTGCGCGCCATCGAGGCGACGTCGAGCGAAGCCTCGAGCGTCGAGACCGCGACATACTTCGCGACCGAGCCGAATCCCGGGCAGCAATCCGTGACCGGCAGGTCGTTGTCCACGGTCTTCGGGATGCCGATGCAGGCGACCGGGTAGCCGAGCTGGGCGCCGAGCTCGCTGAGCTTGAGCGCCGTGTCCATCGAGTCGTTGCCGCCGTTGTAGAAGAAGTAACCGATGTCGTGCGCGCGGAACACGTCGATCAGGCGCTGGTACTTGGCACGATCGCGCTCGAGATCCTTGAGCTTGTAGCGGGCCGAACCGAAGGCGCCGGACGGCGTGTGGCGGAGCGCCTTGAGGGTCGCCGCGGTCTCGCCGCCGATGTCGATCAGGTCCTCCGTCAGCGCGCCGACGATGCCGTCGCGGCCGGCGTAGAGGTGGCCGATGCGGTTGCGGTGCTTGCGGCAGGCCTCGATGACGCCGAGGGCGCTTGCATTGATGACGGACGTCACGCCGCCGGATTGCGCGTACAACGCATTGCGCCGCTTACGCGCCGCCACCCTGGTCCTGGCCATCGTTCGAGCCTGTTTTCCGGGCGGCGACACCGCCCCGTGGGGCGCGAAGCATAGCCGATTCGCGCCGGTTTGACGCGATCCGGCACGGGGGGCAGGATGGACGCCCTTCGGGGGCACCCGGGACGCGTCATTGTGAGCCTGTCGGCACTGGTCAAGACCCTCCCGGAAGACCTGCAGATTGTCCTGGCTGACGTCGGCTCCGCCGGCGGACTCCACCGCCGCTGGTCGCCGTTCCGCGATCACATCACCGCCGTCCTGTTCGATCCGCTCGATGCCTCGACCGGCAGCCCGCGCGACCGCCATCTCGCGATCGCCCTCGCGCGCTCGCAAGGCAGCGCCCGCCTGCATGTCACGAAGCGCGTCTCCATGACCTCGACGCTGCCGCCGAATGCGGCGCTATTAACGCGCTTCTGGGACAAGCCCGAACACACCTCGATCGTCGCGACGCGCGACGTGCCGACCGATTCGCTGGACAGCGTGATGCGGGCAAATGGCATCGCGCTCGATGCGATCAAGATCGACGTGCAGGGCGGCGAATACGAGATCCTGGCCGGCGGCGGCGCGGTGTTCGCGGATTCCCTGTTCCTGGCGGAGATCGAAGTCTCGTTCTTCGAGCGGTATGCGGGCCTGCGGACCTTCGGCGATGTGGTCGCGCTGATGCGGGAACGAAACTTCGACCTGATCGAGGTCAGCCGCGTGAAGCGCTATCGCTATCGCAACAGCTTCGGCATCGTCAATCCCGCGCTCGGCTTGGGCGACTGGGCGGGCCGCATCGCCTTCTGCGACGCGCTCTTCATGCTGAATGACGAGGCGCTGCTTGCGCGCATCGCGAGCGCGCACGCGCAGGGCGGGCCCATGCTGGCGTTGAAGGCGATCCTCATCCTGCTCGCTTACGGCAAGGCGGACATCGCGGCGTGGATTCACGATGCCGTTGCGGAGCGGCTGCCGGCGGAGACGCGCCGGGGCCTCGAAAAATATTTCCGCCGCAAGCGCCGGCATCGCCTCGAGCGCTTCGGCCTGCATCGCCAGCTCGACCGGTGGTCGCGACGCACGTGAAGTCATCGCCGGACGCCGGTTTGACGCGATCCGGTGCCGCGGGCAGGATGGGCGCCCCTCGACGGGCACTGGCCCGGCGGAGATTGACGGAATGAGGCTGGTTCTGCTCGGCGCGCCCGGTTCGGGCAAGGGCACGCAGGCACAACGGTTGCAGGCGCGCAATGGCGTGCCCCAGGTCTCGACCGGCGATCTGCTGCGCGAGGCGGTCGCAGCCGGCACGCCGCTCGGCCGCGCCGCGAAAATCGTGATGGACGCAGGCCAGTTGGTGGCCGACGACATCATGCTCGGCATCATTCGCGAACGCCTGGCGCGCCCCGATGCCGCCCGCGGCTTCATCCTCGACGGATTCCCACGTACGATCCCGCAGGCCGACGGCCTCACGGCGCTGCTCGACGAACTCGGCCAGCCGATCGACTCTGCGGTGCTGCTCGAGATCGATTCCGACGTACTGCAGCAGCGCATGGCGGGGCGGCGGAGCTGCCGACGCTGCGGGCGTGTCTTCCACGTCGTGACCAATCCGCCGGCGCCGGGCGAGCGCTGCACCGACGGCCAGCCGCACGACCTGTTCCAGCGCCCGGACGACAATGACGAGACCGTGCGCAACCGGCTCGCGGTCTATTGCGAGCGCACCCAGCCGCTGATCGACTACTACGCGAAGAAGGGACTGTTGCGGCGCATCGAGGCGGATGGGCCGCTCGATGGCGTCGCAGCGCGCCTGGAAGCTGTGCTACGGAAGTGAAGAAGGGACAGTCCGCCTTTTTCGCGGACGCGAAAAAGGGG
>JANNKZ010000312.1:0-1770 GCA_031396515.1 Gammaproteobacteria bacterium | reverse complement strand
GATGGCCGCCGGCAGGAGTTCCTGCGCGCTGCGGCTGACATAAATGCCGATGTGGCCGCCGTCGAACTCGAGGGTCGAATAGTCGCGGCTGCCCGTGAGGCTCGCGAGCGGACGCGAAGCCGACGGCGGCACCAGGTGATCTTGGGTTGCGTACACATTGAACACCGGGCATTCGATGCGCCGCAGGTCGACGGGCCGGCCGCCGATCGTGAGACCGCCCCGCACGAGGCGGTTCTCCTGGAAAAAGCGCCGCACGAATTCGGCAAAAGCCGCAGCCGCCTGGTCCGGGCTGTCGCGGATCCAGCGTTCCATGCGCAGGAAATTCGCGAGCGCCTGCGGATCGTCGGCGATGTCCGCGAGCGCCGAGAGTTTGCCGACGGTGAGGCGGAGCGGCATCAGCGCGAGGAAGGCGGCGTTCAACCATTCGCCCGGCACGTTGCCCTGCGCCTCGACCAGGCGATCGACGTCCACACCCTGCACCCATTTCGACAGCAGGTTGTCCTGCGTGTGGAAATCGACGGGCGTCACCATGGTCACGAGATTGCGCACGCGCTCGGGGAAGAGCGCGGCATGGCACAGGGACATCGTGCCGCCCTGGCAGACGCCGAGCAGGTTGACCGATTCGAGGCGATGCGCGTGGCGCACGTGGTCGATGCAGCCGCCGAGCTGGCGCACGATATAGTCGTCAAGGGTGAGACCGAAATCCTCGCGACCGGGATAGCCCCAGTCGAGCAGGTAGACGTCGAGTCCGCGCGCGAGCAGGCCGCGGATCAGCGAGCGGTCCGGCTGCAGGTCGAGCATGTAAGGACGGTTGACAAGCGCGTAGCAGATCACGAGTGGAGGGATGCCGGCGTCAGCTGCCGCCGGCCGATAGCGCCAAAGCACCGCGTGGCCATCGCGGTGTACGGCTTCGCGCGGCGAGCAGCCCTCGCCCGAAGCATCGATCGTCGCGAGTGTCGAGGCCGCGGTTGCCATGCGCCGGCTGAACTCCGCCATTTCGGCGGCGGCTGCCGCGGGATCGATCGCGAGACGCGTCATTGCGACGCTCCCGACGATTCCGCGCGCAGTTGCACGAGCGCATTCAGGACTTCGGCCTGCGCCTGCGCCCAGGCCGGCGAATGCGCGGCGGCAGCGTGCGCGGCTTCGCCGCAGTCGATCCAGAGTGCATGCAGCGCGCGCAGGGTCGTAATTTTCGGCAGCGCCGGATCGGTCGAAGCGAGCGCGGCCTGGAAACGCGCGCCGGCATCCGCCGCGGCGCCGGCCGCCAGTTGCGCGAACGCCTGGGTCGCGCGCTGCAAACGCAGGGCGCCGGCCGTGCCCGCCGCCGAATTCGGAGCCGGCGCGGTGGACATGAAGAGGTGTCGATAGCTCGCGGCGAGCGCCGCTGGATCGAAGCCGCCGGTCGCGAGTGGGCTCTTCTGGAAGGCCGCAAACCAGGGGGGCGGGGGGAATCCGGTGTTCACGCGGTGCTTGCCGAGGGGCGGGTGCGTCGCAAAACTGATGAGGCGGAAAGACGATCATTCCGCCACCGAATAATTATTCTATATATATGATTTATATATCTATTTATGAAGATATCCGATGGCCATATGCCTTTCTCTAAAGTCTTGTTGCACTGCAACAGAAGAAGCATTATCATGCCGTCATCGTACCGACGCCCCAGCTTCTTTAAGGATGCCAGAAATGAACAGCCCGACCTTCGATTTCAATACTTTCCTCGACGCCGGCAAGAAGGCTTTCGCCCCGGCCGCCAAGTTCAGCGAGCTTTCG
>JANNKZ010000209.1:0-3548 GCA_031396515.1 Gammaproteobacteria bacterium | reverse complement strand
CGCGGCGTAGACAATGACCATGCCCATCACCAGCGTGTAGTCGCGGTTGAGCGCGCCTTGCACCAGGTGACGCCCCATGCCCGGCAGGCCGAAGATCGTCTCGACCACCAACGAACCCGCGAGCACGGCCGCGGTCGCCGGACCGAGATAGCTGACGACCGGCAGCAGTGCCGCCGGCAGCGCGTGACGCAGCATCACCGCGCGTGCAGGCAGGCCACGGGCGCGCGCGGCGCGGATCCATGGCGCGCGCAGCACCTCGAGCAGGCTGCCACGCATCAGGCGCGCGAGATACGCCACCACCGGCAACGCCAGCGTGACGACCGGCAGCACGAGATCCGAGAGTCGGCCCGGCGTCCAGCCGGCGACCGGTAGCCAGCGCAGCCAGATACCGAAGGCGAGCGCGAGGAATGGCGCGATCACGAAGACCGGCACCGAGATGCCGGCAACCGCAAAACTCATCAGCAGCCGGTCGGGCCAGCGCCCGCGCGAGAGCGCCGACCAGATCCCGGCTGGGACGCCGAGCAGGATCGCGAGCATGAGCGCCGCCAGGCCGATGGTGAGGCTGACCGGCAGGCCGCTACCGATCAATTCGGTGACGGTGAAATCGCGGTACTTGAACGAGGGCCCGAAATCACCGTGCAGCAGGCCCTTCACGTAGCGCCCGAACTGCACCGGCATGGGCTGGTCGAGTCCATACGCGGCCTCGAGGTTGGCGCGGATCTCAGGCGGCAGCGCCTGCTCTTCGTCGAACGGCCCGCCGGGCGCGAGCCGCGTCAGCAGGAATGACAGCGCGACGATCACGGCGAGCGTCGGGATCGCGCCCAGCAGGCGGCGCACCACGAATGCGAGGCTGCCCATCAGGTCGCTGCGCCGACTGGCGAGGAGCCGGTCACTGGGAATTCACGCGAAATAAGTTGTCCAAGTGTCTGATGGATAATACGATGTTAACCCACAAGGCGTGACTTCCGATAGGATGCTGCGCGAACACCCGGAGGCGGACGAATGCGCAGGATTCTAGTCGCGCTGAAGCGCGTCATCGACTACAACGTGCGGGTGCGGGTTCGCCCGGATGGCAGCGGCGTCGTCACCGACGGCGTCAAGATGAGCATCAATCCCTTCGACGAAATTGCGCTCGAAGAGGCGCTGCGGATCCGCGAACGCGGCGGCGCCGACGAAGTGCTGGCGATCAGCATCGGTCCCGACGACACCCAGCAGCAGCTCCGGAACGCCCTGGCGATGGGCGCGGATCGCGCGATCCTGGTCAAGAGCGCCCAGGCGATCGAACCGCCGGCCGTCGCGCGTGTGCTGCTCGCCTTCGTCGAACGCGAGACACCGATGCTCGTCATCCTCGGCAAGCAGGCGATCGACGACGACTGCAGCCAGACCGGCCAGATGCTGGCCGCGCTGTGGCAGCGTCCGCAGGCGACCTTCGCCTCGAAGCTCGAGCTGACCGAGAAGGTGGCGCGCGTCACCCGCGAAGTGGACGCCGGTCTCGAGACGATCGAGGTGGACCTGCCGGCTGTCATCACCACCGACCTGCGTCTCAATGAACCGCGCTACATCAAGCTGCCCGACATCATGAAGGCGAAGAAAAAACCGCTCGACGTCGTCGAGCTGGCGTCGCTCGGCCTCGATGCCGCGTCGCAGCTCACGGTCGTCGGTCTAGAGCCGCCGCCCCAGCGCAAGAAAGGCGTCATGGTCAAGGATGCCGCGGAGCTCGTCGCCACGCTCCGCCAGAAGGGGCTCGTCTAATGAACCGCATCCTCATCGTCGCCGAACACCTGGACGGCAAGCTGAACGCCGCCGTCGCCAAATGCGTGAGCTGTGCGAGCGCGATTCCGGACGCCGAAATCGATGTCGCCGTGCTCGCCATCGACGGGTCCGCGGTTGCCGCCGCGGCCGCGGGCATCGCCGGGGTCAAGCGCGTGCTGCTCGTCAAGAATGCCGCGAACGAACCGGCGCTCGCCGCGGTCCTGGCGCCGCAGGTCGCGGAGCTGGCGAAAGGCTGCAGCCACGTTTTCGGTCCGTCGACGACCTTCGGCAAGGACCTGATGCCGCGCGTCGCCGCTCTCCTCGACGCGCCGCAACTGAGCGACGTCATGGCGGTGGAGTCGGCAACTCGATTCAAGCGGCCGGTGTACGCCGGCAATGCGATCGCGACGGTCGAATCGGCCGCTGGCCGGCAGGTCGTGGCGACCGTGCGCGTCGCCTCCTTCCAGCCGGCCGCCGCCGGCGGCCCCGCGCCTGTCGAAACCGTCGCCGTCGCGGCGGAATTGCCTTCCCATACGCGCTTCGTCTCGGTGACGGCCGCGCGCAGCGACCGCCCGGATCTGCAGACCGCAGCGCGCGTCGTCTCGGGCGGCCGTGCGCTCGGCAGCAAAGAGAACTTTGCGCTGATCCAGGGCCTGGCCGACCGTCTCGGCGCGGCTATCGGCGCTTCGCGTGCGGCGGTGGACGCCGGTTACGCGCCGAACGAACTGCAGGTCGGCCAGACCGGCAAGATCATCGCGCCGGAGCTCTACGTCGCGATCGGCATCAGCGGCGCGATCCAGCACCTGACGGGCATCAAGGACGCGCGCACGATCGTCGCGATCAACAAGGACGCGGAAGCGCCGATCTTCGAGGTCGCGGACTACGGGCTGGTCGGCGACCTGTTCAGCCTGATTCCGGAAATCGAGAAACAGCTGTAGTCGAGAACAGGATCCAGAGCGACAGGCCCGTGATGACGAGCCAGGTCCCCGCGGTCCCGTAGAAGCGCCCGAACGTCCGTCCCGGGTTATGCGACAGCCCCCAGGCGTGGACCAGGCGGCTTGCGACCAGCACGATGCCCGCCGCATGCACGGCCGGCGTCGGCAGCCCCGTGATCTCGGCGACGATCAGCAGCACGACGGCGAAAGGCACGTACTCCGTGAAGTTCGCCTGGACGCGCACGGCCCGTTCCATGCCCGGATCGTTGCCGGTGCCGAGCCCGACGCGGAAGCGGAGGCGCGCGAGCACCACTGTCGTCGACAGCGCGATCAGCAGGAGCCCGAGCAGCCCCACATACAGGAACGAGACCGGCCCGGCGATCACTTCAATGCAGCCAGGACGTGCTCCGCGCTCGACACGTCGAACTCGCCCGAAGCCTCGACGTACGCCTGCTTGACGACGCTGTTCTCGATCACGAGCGCGAAGCGCTTGCCGCGCATGCCCATGCCGTGTCCGCGCGCGTCCAGTTCGAGGCCGAGCGCGCGCGTGTAGTCGCCGTTGCCGTCGGCCACCATGACGATCTTATCGCCGACGCCCGCGGCTTTGCCCCAGGCATTCATGACGAACACGTCGTTGACCGCGAGGCAGACGATCCGGTCGACGCCCTTGTCGCGGAGCGCACCCGCCTGCTCGATGAAGCCCGGCAGGTGTTTGGCATCGCAGGTCGGCGTGAAAGCTCCCGGCACCGAGAAGAGCACGACCTTGCCCTTGCCGAGCAATTCTTCCGCCGCCACATTCATCGGCCCGTCCGGACCCATCTGCTTGAGCTTGCCTTCGGGAATCCTGTCGCCTGACTTGAT
>JANNKZ010000197.1:0-10562 GCA_031396515.1 Gammaproteobacteria bacterium | reverse complement strand
CGGCTTCGGCTTCCTGTCGCCGGACGACGGCGGCGACGACCTGTTCCTGCCGTACCGCGAGATGCGCATGCTGATGCACGGCGATCGTGCGGCCGCACGCGTGACCGGGCGCGACGAGCGCGGGCGGTCCGAGGGCGCGGTCGTCGAGGTGCTCGAGCGGCGCACGAAGCAGGTCGCGGGACGATTCTCGCTCGAGGGCGGCGTCGGATTCGTCGTGCCGGACAACCGCCGCATCAGCCAGCGGGTCGTCGTGCCGCGCGAAGCAGCCGGCGAGGCGCGTCATGGCGACCTCGCAGTGGTCGAGATCGTCGAGCAGCCGAGCCGCCAACGCGATCCGGTCGGGCGCGTGCTGCGAGTGCTGCCGGACGGCGGCGGTGCCGATACGGCGATCGACCTCGCGATCGCCTCGCACGGACTCTCGCACGAGTTCCCGGCCGAGGCCGTGCGCGAAGCGCGTGCCTACGGGAACACCGTGACCGCGGAAGCCGCGGCGGGCCGCGAAGACCTGCGCCGGCTGCCGCTCGTCACGATCGACGGCGAAGATGCGCGCGACTTCGACGACGCCGTCTGGGCCGAGGAGAACGCCGGCGGATTCCGTGTAATCGTCGCGATCGCCGATGTCAGCGACTACGTGCGTCCGGGCACGGCGCTCGACGGCGAGGCGCGCCAACGCGCGACCTCGGTCTATTTCCCGAATCGCGTACTGCCGATGCTGCCGGAGGAACTCTCGAATCACCTGTGCTCGCTGATGCCGAAGGTGGACCGGCTGTGCATGGTCGCCGACATGCAGGTCGCGAAGACGGGCTCGGTATCGAAGAGCCGCTTCTATCCCGCCGTCATGCGCTCGGCCGCACGCCTGACTTACACCCAGGTCGCGGCGCGCCTCACCGGCACCGATAGCGGCGCGACCGGTGATCTGGCGGCGGTCGCCCCGGTCATCGAGCGGCTGCACCGCGCTTACCTGGCGCTGCGCAAGCGGCGCGAATCGCGCGGCGCGCTCGATTTCGAGGCGCCGGAAGTGAAGGTCCTGGTGGATGCGGCGGGCCGGGTCACGGATATCCGCGAGTACCCGCGCAACGACGCCCACCGGCTGATCGAGGAATGCATGATCGCGGCGAACGTAGAGGCCGCGCGCCTGCTGAAGAAGCACAAGCTGCCGGCGCTGTTCCGCATCCACGGCAAGCCGGACGAGGACCGCATCGAGGAGCTGAAGCGCTTCCTGGCGACGCGCGGCGTCGCGCTCGACATCACCGGCGACCTGACGCCCGCGCGCCTGCAGAAAGCGCTCAAGTCGATCGTGGGCCGGCCGGATGCCGGCGTGCTCGAGAATGCGATCATCCGCTCGCTGCCGCAGGCGCTGTACCAGCCGATGAACATCGGCCATTTCGGCCTCGCGCTCGAGGAGTACGCGCACTTCACCTCGCCGATCCGCCGCTACCCGGACCTGCTCGTGCATCGCGGCATCCGGCACGCGCTCGCGGGCGGCACGGCCACGAATTTCGACCACTCGCCACGCGCGATGGAACAGCTCGGTCAGGAATGCTCGATGCGCGAACGCCGCGCCGACGAAGCGGCGCGCTCGGTCGTCGCCTGGCTCAAGTGCGAGTTCATGCGCCCGCGCGTCGGCGAGGAGTTCGACGCGGTCGCGACTGGGGTCACCGATTTCGGCGTGTTCGTGCAGCTCAAGCAGATGCAGGTCGACGGCCTGGTGCACGTGACGTCGTTGCCGCGGGACTATTTCCGCTTCCACGAGAAGGACCGCACGCTGGTCGGCGAACGCACCAAGCTGCGCTTCTCGATCGGCGACGAGATGCGCGTGCGGCTGGTGCGCGTCGATTCCGCGGAACGCAAGATCGATTTCGCCTACGTCGAGAAGCAGGCGACGCACTTCCACCCGCGCAGGCAAAGCCCGGGGCGCAAGGGGCCGAAGCGGCGATGAGCGCGGGCTCGATCGTCTGGGGCCTGCACGCCGTGCGCGCCCTCGTCGAGCGGCGGCCGCAGGACGTGCTGCGGCTCTGCCTCGCGCAAGGCCGCGACGACCAGCGCATGCGCGAGCTGCGCGAGCTCGCGGCGAAGCAGGGCATCCGGCCGGTCAGCCTGCCGATGGCTGCACTCGACCTGGAAACCGGCGGCGCCGCCCACCAGGGTGCGCTTGCGGAAGTGCGACCGAGTGCGCCGCTCAACGAAAACGGGTTGCTCGACCTGCTGACGGGCGCGCAATCGACGCCGCTCGTGCTGGTGCTCGACGGGGTCTCGGATCCGCACAATCTCGGCGCTTGCCTGCGCACCGCGGACGCTGCCGGCGTGACCGCCGTGGTCGCGCCGCGCGACCGCGCAGCCGGGCTGACGCCGGTCGTGCGCAAGGTTGCGGCGGGCGCGGCCGAAGTCGTCCCATTCGCCCAGGTCACGAACCTCGCGCGGACGCTCCGGGACCTGAAGGAGGCTGGGCTCTGGATCGCGGGAACTGCCGGCGACGGCGAGCAGGAGCTGTTCGCGGCTGATCTCGCGGGTCCGCTCGCGATCGTCATGGGTTCCGAAGGCCGGGGTCTGCGGCGCCTCACCCGGGAGTGCTGCGACTTCAGCCTGCGGCTGCCGATGAGGGGCTCGGTCGCGAGCCTGAACGTCTCGGTGGCGGCCGGGATCGTGCTCTACGAGGCGCTCCGCCAGCGGGGCGCCCATGTTGCAAAAACCGAGCGGGTCCGGTAACTTACGCGGCCTTCGCCCAGGCCCTGGGCGATTTTCTCCTTGCCTCACCGCAGCGCGTCAGCGGGGGGCTATAACCACAGGGAGTACAAGATGCGGCATTACGAGATCGTTTTTCTCGTCCATCCGGACCAGAGCGAACAGGTTCCCGCCATGATCGAGCGCTACCGCGGCATCATCGCCGCGGACGGCGGCTCCGTGCACCGTCTCGAAGACTGGGGCCGGCGTCAGCTCGCGTTCCCGATCGCCAAGATGCACAAGGCGCACTACGTGCTGATGAACCTGGAGTGCGGCGCCAAGGCCCTCGAAGAGCTGACCGGCGCCTTCCGCTTCAGCGACGCGGTGCTCCGGCACCTCGTCGTCAAAATGGAGAAAGCCGTCACGGAGCCGTCGCCGATGGCGAAGGAACCCGAGGAACGGGAACGTGGTGACCGTGATCGCGACCGCGATCGCGACCGCGATTCGATGGGCGATTCCATGGGCTCCGACTGAGCCGACCGGGAGCAACCGACATGTCACGTTTTTTTCGTCGCAAGAAGTACTGCAAGTTCACGGCCGAGGACACCGACCAGATCGACTACAAGGATCTGACGACCCTCAAGGGCTACATCACGGAAACCGGAAAGATCGTCCCGAGCCGCATCACCGGCACGCGGTCGTTCTACCAGCGCCAGCTCGCGGTCGCGATCAAGCGCGCGCGCTACCTCGCGCTCCTGCCGTACACGGACCAGCACTGAGGCCGCGCGGGCCGTTGCCCGCGGCCGCGAGCGAGCCGATGACCGCGATTCTGAAATGGATGACGGCCGATCCGGCGCGCGCCTTTGCGGCGGGCGCCGCGACCTGGGTCATCGCGTATTTCGTCGGCATCGCCTGGCTGCCGGCGGGCCTCATCGTCTTTGCGCTCCTGATGGGCGGTCCGAGACTGGCGGCGGCGGCTGGGGCCGGCACCGCGTTACTGGTGCTGCTGTCCGTGACTCCGCTGTTCGGTGCAATCGTCACGGCCGGCATCATCGTCGTCGTGCTGCTGCCCGCGTATGTCGGCGGGCGGGCGCTGGCGGCGACGCAAAACCTCACGCTCGTCTATCAATGGATGACGCTCGGGGCGGCATTGCTCGTGCTCGCGATCCACGCGCTGGTCGGCAACCCCGTCACGACCATGATGCCGTTCATGTCCGAACTCGACCCGCTGCTGCGGCAGGTCGCGCGCTGGTTGACCGAACGCGGCTACGAGATCTCGCCGGAACAGATCGGCAGCGAGGTCGCGCGCGTCGCCTGGCAGTTCTTCGCCTGGATGGTGCTGGCGAATGCTCTGCTCGCGCAGTTCCTCGGACTGTGGGCCTTCGGCCGGCTGCGCGAGCCGGGGGTCTTCGGCCGCGAATTCCGCCGCCTGCGCCTCGGCGGGTTCATCGCCTGGTCGCTGCTGGCCTGCTTCGTGCTGACGATCGTGCTGCACCGGATGCCGGGACAGGCCCTGCTCGTCGCCGAAGACGTGGTATTCGTGCTCGCGGCCGCCTTCATCGTGCAGGGCCTCGCCGTCGTGCACGGCCTGCGGGACATGCAGGTCATCGGCCTCTTGCCGGTGATCCTGGCGTACGTGGCGATCCTGGTGGTGCCCAAGGCGCTGATCGGCATCGGTTTCGCGGACACCTGGTTCCGCTTTCGCGAAAGATTTGCAAAAAGGTAATCACGATGGAAGTCATCCTGTTACAGAAAATCGCCAACCTGGGCGACATCGGCGACCGCGTGAAGGTCAAGCCGGGCTTCGGCCGCAATTTCCTGCTGCCGGGTGGCAAGGCGACGCTGGCGACGCCGGAGAACGTGGCGAAATTCGAGACCCGCCGGGCGGAGCTCGAAACGAAGGCCGCGGCCGAACTGACGAGCGCACGCAGCCGCGCGGAATCCCTCAAGGATTTCCGCCTCGCCATCACCGCCAAGGCGGGCAGCGAGGGCAAGCTGTTCGGATCGATCGGCACGACCGACATCGCCGAGGCCTGCCAGCAGGCGGGTCACGCGATCGAACGCGCCGAGGTCCGGCTGCCGGGCGGCCCGATCCGCACGGTCGGCGAGCACCTGATCACGCTGCACCTGCACAGCGACGTCGACGTCGAAGTGCCGCTGACCGTCAACGCCGAGGAGTGAGCGTGACGGCTGCGAGGACCGCCCCGCAGCGCGTATGCTGATCCCATGGTCGCGATGATCCGCCAGGACGAGGTCCGCACGCCGCCGCATTCGGTCGAGGCGGAGCAGGCCGTGCTCGGCGGGTTGATGCTGGATACGAATGCCTGGGACGCAGTTGCGGACATCGTCGTCGCCGCCGATTTCTATCGCCGCGACCATCGGCTGATCTTCGAGGCGGTTACCGAAGTCGCGGAGATCCGCGGCTCGATCGATGCCGTCACGGTCTCCGAGTTCCTGGAGCGCAAGGGCCGGCTCGAGGAGATCGGCGGGCTCGCCTATCTCGGCACGATCGCGCGCGACACGCCGTCCGCGGCGAACGTCCGCGCCTACGCTGAGATTATTCGCGAGCGCTCGATCCTGCGCCAGCTGGTCGCGGCCGGCGGCGAGATCGCGGCCGCGGCCACCGACAGCCGCGGGCGCCCCGCGCGCGAGATCGTGGACGAGGCCGAGCGCCGCGTATTCGAGATTGCCGAGCGCGGTAGCCGCGGGCGCTCGGGCTTCGTCGCCGTGCGCGATATCCTGCCCCAGACCATCGACCGGCTCGACCTGCTGCACCAGTCGCCGGGCGAGATCCGCGGCGTGCCGACCGGATTCACCCAGCTCGACCGCAAGACCACCGGGCTGCAGGCGGGCGACCTGGTCGTAATCGCCGGCCGCCCGTCGATGGGCAAGTCGACGCTCGCGGTGAACATCGCCGAAAACGCCGCGATCGCGAAGGGCCTGCCGGTCGCGATCTTTTCGATGGAAATGTCCGCGGAACAGCTGACGCTGCGCATGATCGCGTCGCTCGGCCGCGTGAACCAGACGCACCTGCGCACCGGCAACTTCTCCGAAGAGGACTGGTCGCGCATCCAGGGCGCGATGGCGCAACTGACCGGCGCGCCGATCTACATCGACGAGTCGCCCGCGCTGACGCCGACGGAGCTGCGCGCGCGCGCCCGTCGCCTGAAGCGCGAGCGCGGTCTCGGCCTGATCGTCGTCGACTACCTGCAGCTCATGCAGGTGAGCGGCACCAAGGAGAACCGCGCGACCGAGATCTCGGAGATCTCGCGCAGCCTCAAGGCGCTCGCCAAGGAATTGCAGGTACCGGTGGTCGCGCTGTCGCAGCTCAATCGCGCGGTCGAGCAGCGCACCGACAAGAAGCCGGTGATGTCCGACCTGCGTGAGTCGGGCGCCATCGAGCAGGACAGCGACGTGATCCTGCTGATCTACCGCGAGGAAGTGTACGACCCGAACACGACCCGCCGTGGCATCGCCGACATCATCATCGCGAAGCAGCGAAACGGCCCGATCGGCGAGATCCAGCTCACGTTCCTCGGCGAGTACACGCGCTTCGAGAACCTGGTCGCCGAGTCTTACGGCGAGGGCGCGTTCTGACCGCGAGCTTGCGCGCGGTCATCGACACCGGGGCCCTGGCCCACAATCTGGCGCGGGTGCGCAGTTTCGCGCCGAACAGCCGGGTGCTAGCGGTCATCAAGGCGAACGCCTACGGCCACGGCATCGTGACCGCGGCACGTGCGCTCGCGGGCGCCGACGCCTTCGCCGTGGCGCGGCTCGAGGAGGCCGTGACGCTGCGTGAGGCCGGCATCGATGCGCGCATCGTGCTGCTCGAGGGCGTGCAGGGGCCGGCCGAACTGGCGCTCGCAGCCGAACACGCGCTCGAACCCTTCGTGCACCAACCGGAACAGGTGCTGATGCTGGAAGGCTGGGGCGGTCCGCACCGGTTCCGCGCCTGGCTCAAGGTGGACAGCGGCATGGGCCGACTCGGATTCCGGCCTGCGCAGGTGAAGGCAGTGGCCGAGCGGCTCGCCCGCTGTGGCGGTGTCGCACAGCCGGCGAATCTCGCGACCCACCTGGCGGAGGCCGAAATGCGCGGCAATGTCGGCACGCGCGCGCAGCTCGACGCCTTCGCAGCCGCGACTGCGGGGCTCGCCGGCGAGCGCAGCCTCGCGAACTCTGCGGGCCTGGTGGCCTGGCCCGAGGCGCAGGCCGACTGGGTACGGCCGGGCATCATGCTGTACGGCATCTCGCCGTTTTCCGACTCGACCGGCGCCGATCTCGGCCTGAAGCCGGTCATGACGTTCGAGACGCGCGTGATCGCGCTCAAGAGCGTCGCCGCCGGGGATCGCGTCGGCTACGGCGGCACCTGGACCGCGAAGCGGCCCTCGCGCATCGCGATTGTGGCGGCGGGTTACGGCGACGGCTATCCGCGCGGCGCGGCGAGCGGCACGCCGGTCCGCGTCAACGGCATGCCGGCCGAGATCGCGGGCCGCGTGTCGATGGACATGCTCGCCATCGACGTCAGCGACGTGCTGCAGGTGTCGGTCGGCGATCCGGTGCAGCTCTGGGGGCCGGCGGTGCCGATCGAGCGCATTGCGGCGGCGGCCGGCACCATCGGCTACGAACTGACCTGCCGCGTCAGCCAGCGCGTTCCTTTCGTGCAGACGCCTTGAGGATCCTGCTCACCGGATCGTCCGGACGCATCGGCGCCGCCATCGGCGCCCGGCTCTCCCTCCGTCATCCCGTCATCGGCATCGACCGCCGCCCGGGCGCGCTCACGACCGAAGTCGTCGACCTGCAGGACACGCAGCGCATCGCGCCGATGCTCGCGGGCGTGGACGCGGTCGTGCACACCGCCTCGCTGCACGTTCCCGATCTCGCCGCGCAATCGGCCGCGGATTTTCACGCGGTCAACGTCGAGGCGACGCGGCGGCTACTCGCCGCCTGCGGCGAGGCGGGCGTGCGCCGTTTCGTCTATACGAGCACCACCTCGCTGTACGGCGATGCGATGCTGCCGGTGGACGGTACCGCCGCCTGGGTGACGGAATCGCTCGTCCCCAAGCCGCGCGACGTCTACGACGAGACCAAGCTGGCGGCGGAGCAGGCCTGCCGCGATGCGGCGCGCTCGGGTCTCGCCTGCGTGAGCCTGCGCATGTCGCGCTGTTTTCCCGAGGATCCGCGCCTGGTCGCGATCTACCGGCTGTATCGGGGCGTCGACGCCCTGGACGTCGCCCAGGCGCACGAACTTGCGCTCACGGCCGAACTGCCGGACTACGAGGTGTTCAACGTCTCGGCACGCAGCCCGTTCGCGCAGGCGGACTGCCGCGCGCTCGCCGCGGACGCCGAGTCGCTGATCGTCGAGCGCTTTCCGTGGGTGCGCGCCGAGTTCGCGCGCCGCGGCTGGTTGTTGCCACGGTCCATCGACCGCGTTTATGTTGTGGACCGGGCGATCGAACGGCTCGGCTACCGGCCGCTGCACGACTTCGAGTCGCTGTTTCCAAGCCAGGCCGGCAGGCCGGCGCAAGGGGGTTGACGATGTCGAGCGTCGGATATCACGAAGCGGCCGAAGAACTGTCGGACGAGACCCGCGACATGCATCGCGCGATCGTTTCGCTGATGGAGGAACTGGAGGCGATCGACTGGTACAACCAGCGGGCGGACGTCTGCAAGGACCCGGAGCTGCGCGTGATCCTCACGCACAATCGCGACGAGGAAAAAGAGCATGCCGCGATGGTCCTCGAATGGATCCGGCGCCACGACCCGAGGTTCTCCAAGGAACTGAAGGACTATTTGTTCACGACCAAGCCGATTCGCGACGAAGCGCACGAGTGACCGCATAGGGGGTGGGGCATGGCGATTCTCTGGCCGGCTTTCGCGCTGTTTGCGCTGACGATGCTGGTCGTCGTACGGCTCGCGCGCATGCGCTTCGCGGCGGCCGCCGCCGGGCGCGTCGATCCGCGCTACTACAAGGCGTTCAAGGGGGAGGGCGAGCCCGAGGAGGTCGCCGTGACCGCCCGCAACCTCAACAACCTCTACGAGATGCCGACGCTTTTCTATGCGGGCACGGCCATCGCCTATGCCGCGGGCCGCGCGGATCTCGCGCTGGTCGCGCTCGGATGGGCGTACGTCGCCTCGCGTTTCGTCCACAGCGCGATCCATCTCGGGCCCAACCGCGTACGCTGGCGCTTCCGGGTGTTCGCGTTCGGCTGGCTATTGCTGCTTGGGTACTGGGCGGTGCTCGGCTACCAGCTCGCGATCACGCCAGACTGACTCTCACGTGGCTGGCGCAGTCTGGAAGGCGTTTGCCTTCGGCGCGGTGGTGGCGGGCTCGATCGGCCCGATCGCGCTCCTGATCTTCGGCACGGGGGCGCGGCAGGGCTTCGTGGCCGGCGCGCTGGCCGGACTCGGCGCCGCCCTCGCGGATTTCCTGTACGCCCTCGGCGCGTTCCTGGCGGGCGCGGTCCTGCTGCCGCTGCTGGCCGCCCACGTGCCGGCCATTCGCGCAGTATGCTCGCTGCTGCTCATCGGCCTCGGCGCCGCCTTGCTGGTCGGATTGCTGACGGAGCGTGCGGGGCCGGAAGCGGCCCGGCTCGCAGCGCGCGCGTTCCTGCCGACCTTTCTGCTGACGATCGTGAATCCGATGACTTTCGTGATGTTCGCGGGCATCGCGCCGCAATTGCCCGTGGCGGGTTCGTTCGCGCTGGCGGCTGGACTCGCGACCGCTCTGGCAACCGGGAGCGCTGCCGTGAACGTGGTGATCGGTGGGGCGGGCGCCGCGCTCGGAACGGCGCTCCCCGGCGCGCGCGCGCGGCGCGCAGTCACGGCCGCCGCCGCGTGCGGCATTCTCGGGTTCGGAATCGCCGGACTGCTGGCTGCGTTCTAGGCGACGAAGAAGCCCATCTTCACGCCGGCGAGCGTCACGACATCGTTGTCGTGCAGGCGCCGCGCCTGCGGTCCGATCGGCTGGCCGTTCACCAGCGGGAAATCGCCGGGCTTGCTGCTTTCGACGTGCACGACGTAGTAGCCGTCGGCGCGGCGGCTGATCGCCGCCACCTGCACGCCCGGGCGGCCGAGCGTCGTCAGGGTCTTGGTGAGCTCGAGTTCGCGGCCCGCAAACTGGCCCGACAGCACCTGCAGCTTCGCGGCGCGCGAAGGCGCGCCTTTCTCCGCGGCGGCCGGTGCTGCGCGCGCAGTCGGGGCTGAGGGCGCCGGAGCGGGGGTCGGCGCGGGCGGCGGAGCGATGGATTCCGTGGCGGCCCTGAGCCGCGCTTCACTGACCTGTCCCGGCTGGATCACGAGCGTACGCTCGAACTCGTCCTGTTCCGTGCTCTCGACCTGGCTGTCGACAAAGCGCAGGTGGTGGTGCCCGATCGTGATGACGTCGCCGTGCGTCAGGGCATGCTTCTTGATCAGCTTGCCGTTGACGTAAGTGCCGTTGGTGCTGTTCAGGTCTTCGAGAAACGAGTCGTTCAGGATATTGATGATCAGCCCGTGATGGCCGCTGACCGCCGCATTGTCGATGCGGACGTCATTGTCCGGGAGGCGGCCGACCGTGTACCGCTCCTTGGTCATGTTGTATTCGGCCATGACCTGACCGTCCAGACTCAAGATAAGGCGCGCCATCGTCTCCCTCGCACTCAGTTATCCGAACCAGGCCAATATTCTGTCAAGTATGCCGCGCCGCGCGGGTAAATGTTCGACCACCTGCGCCAGCACGACCGAGTTGTTGTCCCGGCCGCCGCTATCATTGGCCAACTGCACCAATTGTCTAGCGACTGTATCAAGATTACCGCCGAAAGTACTGATTGTTAAGTGAATATCCTCGTCCTCGACCATGTCGGTCAGGCCGTCGGAGCAGAGCACCAGCCAGTCGCCGGGTTCCACCGGCAGCTCGTGGACCT
>JANNKZ010000189.1:0-7622 GCA_031396515.1 Gammaproteobacteria bacterium | reverse complement strand
CGCCTCGAGATTGGTGCGGTAGATCGTGTCCTCGAGATCGCGATGGCCGACATAGGCGCCGGTGTTCACGTCGATGGTCGTCATCGCCTCGGTCTGGTCGAACATCAGGTAGCCGCCCGACTTCAGCGTCACTTTGCGTTCAAGCGCGCGCTCGATTTCCTCTTCGACGCCGTACTGGTCGAACAGCGGCCGCTCGCCCGCATGCCGTTCGATGCGCCCGGCGAATGCCGGCATGAAGGTGCCGGCGAACTCGACCATGGCCGCCTGCGCGGACGGATCGTCGACCAGGATCCGCGTCACCGTCTCGCCCGACAGGTCGCGCAATACGCGTAGCGGCAGCGCCAGGTCCTCATGCAGCCGCGTGCCCGCCGGGGCGCCGGCGCCGCGTTCGCGAATCAGCGTCCACAGCCGCTCGAGATACTCCCGGTCGGCGCGCAACGCCGCCGCGTCCGCGCCCTCCGCGGCCGTCCGCAGAATCCATCCACCGCGCCCGTCGCCGCCCGCCTCGATCGCCTCGCGCAGCCGTTCGCGTTCGGCGCCGTGCTCGATGCGCGCCGACACGCCGATGCCGCTGCCGCGCGGCAGGTGCACGAGGAATCGCGAAGGCAGGCTCACGTCGGTGGTCAGCCGGGCGCCCTTGCTGCCGATCGGATCCTTTCGCACCTGAACGAGCACCAGGTCGCCTTCGTTGACGAGCGCATCGATTTCGGCGTCCGGCGCGATGTCGGCGGCGTGCAGGAAGGCGGCGCGCTCGAGCCCGATGTCCACGAAGGCCGCCTGCATGCCGGGCAGCACACGATTGACGCGGCCCCGGTAGACATTGCCGGCGAAGCCGCGGCGGTTCGCACGCTCGACGTAGAGTTCCTGAACCACGCCCTGCTGGATCACCGCCGCGCGGCATTCGCGCGGCGTGACGTTGACGAGAATCTCGACGCTCATGCCTCGGCCTGCCAGCGCAGGACGCCGGCGGCATCGAGCAGGGCCGCCGTTTCGAAGAGCGGCAAGCCCATGACGCCCGAGAAGCTGCCTTCCAGCCGTTCGATGAACACCGCGGCCTGGCCCTGAATCGCATAGGCGCCGGCCTTGCCGGCGGCCTCGCCGGTCGCCCAGTAGCGCCGGCATTCGTCTGCATCGAGGGGACGGAACGTCACCAGGCTGCGCTGCAGCACCTGGCGCTCGCCGCCGTTCGCATGCAGAACGACCGCGGTCAGCACGTCATGCGTGCGCCCGCCGAGCGCCATCAACATGGCGATGCCGTGGGTTTCGTCCACCGGCTTGCCGAAGATACGGTCGCCGAGGACGACCGCCGTGTCGGCGGCGAGCAGCGGCCGGGTTGCCCGGGCGCCGAGCGCAGTCGTGGCCGCCCGCGCCTTTTCGCGGGCAATGCGCAAGACGTACTCGGATGGGACTTCGGCGTTCCGCGGCCGCTCGTCGAGTTCTACCGGGAAGGGTTCGTGACGGACGCCGATCTGCGATAGCAACTGGCTGCGGCGGGCCGAAGCGGAGGCCAGGATGATGGACCCGTAAGTCATTGAAGGAATTGGAACATCAGCGAGACCGCACCCTCGCGGGTCGAAACCGCAAGGATAGCCCGCGGCCGGGGCCGTGGCGACGCATCTCAGGCCCGATGGTAGGGGTGTCCCTGGAGCAGGCTCTGCGCACGATAAAGCTGTTCGGCGACCATCACCCGCACCAACGCATGGGGCCAGGTCAGCGGGGACAGCGACCAGCGGAAATCCGCTCGCGCAGCCACCGCGGCGTCGAGGCCATCCGGTCCGCCGACCAGGAGTGCGAGATCGCGGCCGTCCGTGCGGCGGGCTTCCAGCCAGCGTGCGAGCTCGGGGGTGGTCATCGAGCGGCCTTCGACTTCGAGCGCGACGACATAATCACGCGCGCCGATCGCAGCTTGCATGCGCTCGGCCTCTTTCGCGAGCGGGATCTCGACCAGTTCGAACTTGAGGCCGTGCGCAAAGCGCTTCGCATAGTCGGCGAAGCCCTCGTTGATCCAGTCGGGCAGGCGCGTACCGGCCGCAATCAGCCGGACGCGCACCGATGACTCAGGCGAGGCTCGGGTTGCGCTGTGAAGGGCGCAGGTCCCAGAGCTTCTCGAGCCCGTAGAACTCCCGGATGCGGGGCAGCATGACGTGCACGATCAGGTCCTGGAGGTCGACCAGGACCCATTCCCCCTCCCGCTCGCCCTCGACTCCGTAGGGTCGGTGGCCGGCCTGGCGGCAGCGTTCGATGACCCGTCCGGCGATGGACTTGACGTGCCGGTCCGAGGTGCCGGTGGCGACGATCATCGTGTCGGCGACGTCCGTCAGCTTGCGGACGTCGAGCACCTTCACGTTGACGGCTTTCATGTCCGCCAGGGCGGCAACGGCGATGTCGGTGAGGGCGCCAGACGCTTTTTTAGCGGTTTTTTTCGGTCTGGGTGCGCGGGTGCGCGGTGCTGCGGTCACGGGGGGTTTGCGTTTCTTCCTCGCTCTCGTGTCGATCATTCCTGCCTTTCACCTGGCCGGGCGTAGCTGCCCCTGGCAAGGATGATCCTACGCGCCGCTTCGGGCATCAAGTAGCGCGGATCGCGCCCGGCCGCGATCACCTCGCGCACCGCGCTCGACGACAGGTCGATCTGGGTGTTCCGGCAGACGTACACAAGACCCGCGGGCCGCCCGGCGAGCGCGGCGGGATCGTCGCAGCGGCTGCGTCCGAGGAGCTCGGCCTGCAGGCCTGTCGCCGGCAGCGTCGCCCGCGGGCGCAGCGCGACGACCAAATGGGCCAGGCCGATCAGGTCGGCGGCGCGGTGCCAGCGGTCGAGGCCGGCGAAGGCGTCCATGCCCATGATCAGCACGAGCGGCTGGGCGCCGCGTTCGGCGCGCAATTCCTCGAGCGTCAGCACGGTGTAGGAAGGGCCGGCCCGCTTCAGCTCGCGCTCGTCCACGATGAAGCGGTCATCGCCCGCGATCGCGGCGCCGACCATCGCGACCCGCGTCGCCGCATCCGCGAGCGGCGCCGCGCGGTGCGGCGGATCGCCGGCCGGTATGAAGGCGATGCGATCGAGCGCGAGCAACTCGTGCAGTTCGTGCGCGGTGCGCAGGTGACCGTAGTGGATGGGATCGAACATCCCGCCGAATACGCCGAGCGGACGCATGGGAATCAGGCGGCCGGCGCGATGGCGGGAAGCGCGCCCGCGAGCGCCGCGACGATCGCGGTGAGCGAGATCCAGGCATCGCCGCGGCCCAGTCCCTTGACCTGCCGGTCCGCGCTCGCGGCCGCAACGAACAGCGGCTCGAGCGGCTGTCCGGCCATGCGCTGCACGGCGCGGCGCAGGAGTGCCGCGCGGCGCTCCGCCTGTTTTCCGTAGCCCGGTGACGCGCCGGGATGCGCACGCATCTGCGCGACGCCCCGCAGCTCGCGGCAGAGCACCCACAAGACCAGCGGCGCTTCGGTGCCTTCCGCGCGCAGGCCTTCGAGGATGCGCAGGCTGCGTGCGGCATCGCCCTCGAGCGCTGCTTCGCCAAGCTGAAACACGTCGTAGCGTGCGCTGTTTGCGACCGCGTTCTGCACGTCTTCGTAGCCGAGCTTGCCGCGCGGATGCAGGAGCGCGAGCTTTTCGATTTCCTGGTGGGCCGCGAGCAGGTTGCCCTCGACGCGCTCGGCGAGGAGCGTTGCACCTTCGGTATCGAGCGTGAGGCCGTGGCGCGCGGCGCGTTCGGAGATCCAGCGCGGCAGCCGCCCGATCTCGACCGGCCAGGCCAGCACCACGGCGCCGTGCTGCTCGAAGGCCTTGAACCACGCCGTCGAATACGTCGCGCCTTCGAGGCGCGTCGTCATGACCAGCAGCAGCGTGTCGGGCGGCGGATCGGCGGCAAGCTTCGCGAGCACGCTGCCGCCCTCCTTGCCCGGGCGCGGCGTCGGCATGCGCACCTCGAGGATGCGTCGCTCCGAAAAGAGGGACAGCGCCTGGCTCGCGGCCAGCAGGTCCGACCAGTCGAAGCCGCGATCCGTGGTGAAGAGTTCGCGTCCCGTGAAGCCTTCCGCACGCGCGCGCGCGCGGATCGCATCGGCCGCTTCGCCCGCCAGCAGCGGCTCGTCGCCGGCCACCAGCCAGGAATTTGCCAACGGCTTTTCGAGCGCTTTCGGCAGCTGGTCGGTATTGATGCGCATGCCAGGGGGATCGTAGTGGGAACAAATGGAATGTGCGATAGTCTTCTTCGCATGACCCGCACACTATTTTTTGCCGCATGGCTCGCCGCCGCCGCGCCGCTCGCGCAGGCCGCGGAAACCCCGAGTTTCCAGGTCGGATTGCACGCGGGCTATCGAGCCGGCGGCAGCCTCGAGGATGTGGACAGCGGCGACGACCGCGACCTCGACGAAGGTGAGTCCTTCGCCGTCGCGCTCGAGTTGCGCCACCGCAAGCACCAGGACCGCTGGTTCCAGCTCTGGTATTCGCGGCAGGCGACCGCCGTCGAGGACGAGCTGGTCGATCACGACGTGGACGTCGAATATTTGCACCTCGGCGGCACGGTCCCGATCGGCAGCTACGGCAAGGCGCAGCCCTACTTGTCCGCCGGGCTCGGCGCCACGCGCTTCTCGGCTTCGGGGCCCGATTCGAACGACGAGATCCGTTTTTCGGGTTCGCTCGCCCTGGGCGTCGCCGTGCCGGTTTCGGAAAACGTCGCCTTCCGCGCCGAGGCGCGCGGCTACCTGACCGCGGTCGATTCCGATAGCGCCTTTTTCTGCCGTTCCGATGGCGGCGAGGGACTCTGCCGCATTGTCGCGAGCGGCTCGACCATCGGGCAGGTCGAAGCGCTGGTCGGGATCGTATTCCGGTTCTGAGCCGCACCGCCGGACCCGCAGCCATGAACGCGCGCCGCGGCCTGTACCCGCCCGTCGAACCGCATCGCCAGGGCCATCTCAAGGTCGGCGACGGTCACGAGATTTACTGGGAGGAATGCGGCAATCCGGAAGGCAAGCCGGTCGTGTTCCTGCACGGCGGTCCGGGCGCAGGTTGCGATGCGCGCGCGCGGCGATTCTTCGATCCCGCGCGTTACCGCATTTTCCTGTTCGACCAGCGCGGCTGCGGACGCAGCCGGCCGCACGCGAGCCTCGAGCACAACACGACCTGGGACCTGGTCGCGGACATCGAGAAGCTGCGCACGCTGGCCGGCATCGAGCGCTGGCAGGTATTCGGCGGATCCTGGGGCTCGACGCTCGCGCTCGCCTATGCGGAAACGCATCCGGATCGCGTCACCGAACTCGTACTGCGCGGAATCTTCATGCTGCGCAAGGCCGAACTCGACTGGTTCTACCAGGAGGGCGCGAGCCGCCTATATCCCGACCGGTGGGAGGATTACCTCGCGCCGATTCCCGAGGCGGAGCGCAGCGACCTGATGCGCGCGTTCTACCGGCGGTTGACGGGGAGTGATCGCGCGACTGCAATCGCCGCTGCGCGCGCTTGGGCGGTCTGGGAGGGTTCGACCAGCTTCCTGCTGACTGACGACGACAACGTGCGCAAGTGGGGCGAGGATGAATTCGCGCTCGCGGTCGCGCGCATCGAATGCCACTACTTCGTCAATGGTGGATTCCTGAAGCTGGAATCGCAGCTGCTCGACGACGTCGGCCGCATCCGCCACCTGCCGGCGACCATCGTGCAGGGACGGCACGACGTGGTCTGCCCGATGTTCACGGCCTGGGAACTGCATCGCGCCTGGCCGGAGGCCGAGTTCCGCGTCGTCGGCGACGCCGGCCATTCCGCACTCGAGCCCGGCATCACCGACGAGCTGGTCCGCGCGACCGACCGCTACGCCTCGTAGAGGGGTCGCATCCCTTTTGGTGTTTTTCTGCCAAAAGGGATGCGACCCCTTTTACTTCGGTGCGGCCGGGCGCAGACGCCAGATCGCGGCATCATCTTCGTCAGTCAAGAGGTAGACGAAACCGTTTGGCCCCACTCGCACGTCGCGGATACGCTGGCCGAGCGCGCCGAACAGGCGCTCTTCCTCTACGAAGAACGACGGCTTCTCGCGCCAGCTGAGCCGGCTCAGGCTGCGCGACGCGAGGCCGCCGACGAGCAAGTGACCTTTCCATTCGGCGAAGGCTTCGCCGCGATACACCGCGAGCCCCGACGGCGCAATCGACGGCGCCCAGAAGAAGGACGAGCGCTCGATGCCCGGCGCGAATGCGCGCTCGGAAATCAACGTGCCGTCGTAATCGATGCCGTGCGTGACGACCGGCCAGCCATAATTCGAGCCGGCACGGAGCCGGTTGATCTCGTCGCCGCCGCGCGGGCCGTGCTCGTGCGCCCACAGCTCGCCCGTCTGCGGGTCGCGCGTGAGTCCCTGCGGGTTGCGGTGTCCGTAGGTCCAGATCTCGGGCCGGGCGCCCGGGCGAGTGACGAAGGGATTATCCGCGGCAGGTTTTCCGTCGCGCGTGAGCCGCAGGATTTTGCCGAGGTGCGAGCCGAGATCCTGCGCCGCCGTCTTGTACTCGAAGCCGTCGCCGACGGTCAGGAGCAGCGTCCGGTCCGGCAGGAACAGCATGCGCCCGCCCGGATGGCCCGGGCCCGCCTTGTCGGGTACGACGCGAAAGATCACGCGGCCGTCGGCGAGCCGGCCGTTCTCGTATCGTGCGCGCCAGATCGCGGTGCGGTTGGCGGCCTCGTCGCCTTCGACGAACGACAGGTACACGAGGCGATTAGCGGCGAAATCCGGGTCGAGCGCGATGTCGAGCAGCCCGCTGTCCGCCTTGGCGAAAACTCCGGGCGGCGTGCCGGCGAGTGGCTCGGGCAGCATCCGGCCGTCGCGGATCACGCGCAGGCCGTGATGCTTCTCGGTGACGAGGATGTCGCCATCGGGCGTGAATGCGAGGCACCAGGGGTGGCGCAGGTCGCCGACGAAGAGCTCGATCGCAGCAGCGCCCTGGACGGGATTCGCGCGCGCGATCGCCACCGCCTTTTCACGCGCGCTCGGTTCCGTCGCTTGCGCGACAGCGACCGCCGGCAGCGCCAGGCCGACCAGTACGAGGAAGGCCGATACGACTGATTGAGCCATGACTTCAACCCTCGAAACGGTAGACAGTAAGGCTATCGCAAGGCGCTCGTCGCAAGACGATGCTTCGCAAAGCCATCGGGGTGCCAGAAGGGACGCATCCCTTTGCTTGCCGCCGGACGGGTGGCGAGCGAGCGAATTTTCCGTTTCTTCTCTTCTGAGCGAGCGAGCCCATCCGGCCGGCGCGCAAGCAAAGTGGTCCGTCCCCTCTCAACACTCCGGGACGTTGACCGCGAGACCGCCTTGCGACGTTTCCTTGTAGATCGACTTCATGTCGTAGCCGGTCTGGCGCATGGTCGCGATCACCTGGTCGAGCGACACCTTGTGCGTGCCGTCGCCGCGCAGTGCAAGCCGCGCCGCATTGATCGCCTTCACCGCGCCCATGGCGTTCCGCTCGATGCAGGGAATCTGCACGAGCCCCGCGATCGGATCGCAGGTGAGGCCGAGGTTGTGTTCCATGCCGATCTCGGCGGCGTTCTCTACCTGGCCGACCGATGCGCCGAGCGACGCCGCGAGCCCGGCCGCCGCCATCGAGCAGGCGACGCCGACCTCGCCCTGGCAGCCCATCTCGGCGCCCGA
>JANNKZ010000178.1:0-2909 GCA_031396515.1 Gammaproteobacteria bacterium | reverse complement strand
CGTATTGCGAATAGAACGCGAATGCGAGCATCGCCGCCGAGGCGGTGAAGCCCGCCAGGTTCAGGGACGCGCGTGAGGGCATCGCGGCGCTGTCAGTTGCCCTGGCGGCTGCGGGCGAAGTCGCGGATCTGGCGTTCCGCGTCGTCGAGTGACAGGTGGCGGATGTCCTTGCCGTGGACCATGTAGACCGTGTACTCGCAGATGTTCTTGGCATGGTCGCCGATGCGCTCCAGTGCCCGCACGACCCACATGACCTCGAGCGCGCGCCGGATCGAACGCGGATCCTCCATCATGAACGTGATGTTCTGGCGCTGGATTGCCTCGTATTCCTCGTCGATCTTGCGGTCGCGCCGCGCCACCTCAAAAGCCTCGTCCGCCTCGAGGCGGGCGAAGGCGTGCAGCGCATCGTGCACCATCTCGGTAACGAGCTTGCCCAGGTGGCGGATCTCCCGGTAGTTGTCGGCCGGTTTCTCCATGGTCGCGAGGCGCGCCGCGATGTTCCCGACTTTCTCGACCTCGTCGCCGATGCGCTCGAGATCCGTGATCGTTTTGATGATCGCGACCATGACCCGCAGGTCGGACGCAGTCGGCTGGCGGGTCGCGATGATGCGCCCGCACTCCTCGTCGATTTCGACCTCCATCTGGTTGACACGATAATCGTCACGCGCCACTTCCTCGCCGAGCGCGCTGTCGCCGCTGATCAGCGCCTTCACGGCCAGCTGGAGCTGCTGCTCGACGAAGCCGCCCATCTGCATTACGCGCGTGCGGACACGTTCCATGTCCTCGTTGAACCGCCGCGACGTGTGCTGACTGAGTTCAGCAGGTTCCATGACCGCACTCCTCGCCGGCGGGAGCCGGCCACCGCATCATATCAATGCTGGACATCGCGGGCGGGAACGCCGCACGCGCGCGTGACGGCGTGGCGCACGTCGTCACCGCTCACCAGGAATACCACGTGCTCCGCCACGTTCTTGGCATGGTCGCCGATGCGTTCCAGGCTCTTCAGGGCGAATACCGTGTCAAAGACCGGCCGCAACAACCGGGTACGCTCCATGGCGACCGTCATGAGTTGTCTCAGCGCAGCCTCAAACTCGGCGTCGATCTCGCGGTCGAGCCGCGCCACGTCGTGGGCGAGTGCGGCGTCGCCGCGGTCGAGCGCGTCGACTGCCACCCGCATGGATTCCGAGGCGAGCTCGGCCATGTGCTTGAGCGGGCGATGCATCACGCGCGACGGCCCGACCTTGGCGCTGCCGGCGCTCGCGACCGCAAAGCGCGCAATCTTCTTGGCCTCATCCCCCGCCCGCTCGAGGTCGGTCACCGCGCGCGACACCGCAAGGATCATGCGTAGGTCGCTCGCGACCGGCGCCTGGCGCGCGAGCAGGCGGAAACTCTCGGCCTCGATCTGCGTCTGGTATTCGTTGATGCGCTGTTCGCGCGCGAGCACCTGCTCGGCGGCCTCGCGGTCGGCCTCTAGCAGCGCCCGTACCGCGGTCTGCACCTGGTCCGCCACCAGCACGCCCATGGCATGAGCGGCGAGGCGCAGCTCCGACAGCGCGCCGTCGTAGGACTTGAACGTGTGCGGTTCGGAGTTCTCGGCCATGGCCCGTCCGGGGCGCTCAGCCGTAACGGCCGGTGATGTAGTCTTCGGTCGCTTTCTGCGTCGGATTGGTGAAGAGCTTGCTGGTATTGTCGAACTCGATCAGTTCCCCGAGGTACATGAAGGCCGTGTAGTCCGACACGCGCGCGGCCTGCTGCATGTTATGCGTGACGATGATCACCGTGACCTGGTCGCGCAACTCGGCGATCAGCTCCTCGATGCGCGCCGTCGCGATCGGGTCGAGCGCCGAGGTGGGCTCGTCGAACAGCAGGATCTCGGGGTTCGTCGCGAGCGCGCGCGCAATGCACACGCGCTGCTGCTGGCCGCCGGACAGCGACAGGCCGGAGTTCGAAAGGCGGTCCTTTACCTCGTCCCAGATTGCCGCACGCCGTAGCGCCTGCTCGACCTCCTCCTCGAGGCGGGCATTCGACCGCAGGCCGCGGACGCGCAGGCCATAGGCGACGTTCTCGTAGATCGACTTCGGGAACGGGTTCGGCTTCTGGAAAACCATGCCGATGCGCATGCGGACCTCGATCGGATCGACGTCCTTCGCGATCAGGTTCAGCGAGTCCGGGTACAGCATGATCCGGCCTTCGTAACGGGTCCCCGGCGTCAGGTCGTGCATGCGGTTGAAGCAACGCAGGAAAGTCGTCTTGCCGCAGCCCGAGGGGCCGATCAGCGCGGTCACGCGCCGCTCACGGATCTCGATGTTCAGGTTTTTGAGCGCGCGGGCTTCGCCATAAAAGAAGGAGAGTTCCTCCGCGCGCGACTTGACCACCAGGGCGGCATCGGCCTCGGCGGCCTTGCGCGGCGCATCGATCGCGATCCGCGGTCCCTCGCGACCGGCGCCCTCCGTGCCGGAACGTGCGGCCGGGCTGCCGTTGGTGGCGCTGCTGACGGGATCGGTACCAGTTTGCATGGCAGTCACCAGTTGATTCTCTTGCGGAAGCGATAGCGCACGTAAATTGCAATGCCGTTCATCAGCAGCGTCATGCTGAGCAGGATCGCGCCTGCGGCAGCGGCATTCACCTGGAACTCCGGCTGCGGCCGCGAGACCCAGTTGAACATCTGGATCGGCATGGCCGTGAATGCTTCGTTGAGCCATGAGAACGAGACGAACGGGAATTCGCCGTGGAACGGCGATTCCGGCAGGAAGGCGATGAAGGACAGCGCGCCAATCGTGATCAGCGGCGCCGTCTCGCCGATCGCGCGCGACAGGCCGATGATCATGCCGGTCAGGATGCCGCCGGTCGAATATGGCAGCACGTGGTGGGCCGTGACTTCCCAACGCGTCGCCCCGAGTGCGTAGGCG
>JANNKZ010000110.1:0-3257 GCA_031396515.1 Gammaproteobacteria bacterium | reverse complement strand
CGAGCACATCCTGCTCGGCATCGATCACCTGCTGTTCGTGCTGGCGCTGCTGCTGGTGACCGAAGGCTGGCGCAAGCTCGTGTGGACGATTACCGCGTTCACGGTTGCGCACTCGATCACGCTCGCGCTCGCGACCCTTGGATTCGTGCATGTGCCTTCGGCGCCGGTCGAGGCGGTCATCGCGCTCTCGATCGTGTTCGTCGCCGCCGAGATCATCCGCACGCGCCGCGGAGCGCCGGGACTGACCGCCCGCGCGCCTTGGATCGTCGCTTTCACCTTCGGCCTGCTGCACGGGTTCGGTTTCGCCGGCGCGCTCGCCGAGATCGGCCTGCCGCAGGGGCAGATACCGCTCGCCTTGTTCCTTTTCAACGTGGGCGTCGAGGCCGGGCAGCTGTTGTTCGTCGGCACCGTCCTCGGGATCATCGCACTCGCTTCGCGCCTGCCGTTTCAACCGCCGCGCTGGGCCTGGCTCCTTCCGCCCTATGCGATCGGTACGATGGCGACCTTCTGGGTGTTCCAGCGTCTTGCGGCGTTCTGATGCGTTACACTCCGCGCCCATGGCAAGACATCTGCTCGTCCTGACGGCACTGTTGGAGGCCGCAACGGGACTCGCATTGCTGGCAATGCCATCGGCGCTCGCTTCGCTCTTGCTGGGCGCGACGCTCGACACGGCCGGCGCAGCCACGATTGCGCGCGTGGCGGGCGCCGCCTTGCTGACGATCGCCTTCATCTGCTGGCAGGCGCGCGAACACGGCCAGTCGCGGCCCGGCCGCGCGGTGGTTGTGGCGCTGCTGATTTACAACCTGGCAGTTGCCGCGGTGCTCGTGCACGGGAGCCTCGCGCTGAAGCTCGCAGGTATTGGCTTGTGGCCTGCGGTGATCGCGCATGGACTCCTGGCGGCTTGGTGCATCGCCGGCCTGCTCGGCGGCAGGGTCGCGGCGTGAAATCCTCGATCGTCCTGCTGTGCTGTCTGCTGTTCTCGTCGGCAGGCTTCACGCAGACGCCTACCGGCGCGGAAGACACCATCGATCTCGCGCCGGTCAGGGTCGACGGGCGCGTCCTGTTCCATGTGCGCGGCGCGTCCAGCTTGCCCGCCGCCGAACGCGCGGCGGGAGTCAGGACGCGGATCGTCGAAGCGGCCGCGGACGAGAAGTTCGATCCCGCCGCGATCCATGTGGTCGAAGTGGCGGAAATGACGCAGATCCTCGCCGGACAGCGCGTGTTCCTGCACGTGCTCGACGCGGATGCGGAACTCGAAGGCGTGAATCGTCAGGCCCTGGCGGCGGTTCATGCGGAACGCATTCGACAGACGATCGTCGCATACCGCGAATACCGCCGGCCGGAACGCGTCCGGGCGGGCATCAAGGCGGCCGCCATCGCGATTGGCGCGCTTGCCGTATTCCTTTTCGTGTTCTTGTGGGTCACCAAGAAACTGGTGACTTACCTCGAGGCCCGGCTGAAAGCGAGGGACGGCATCAAGGTCCAGTCGCTGCAGCTGATCCCGGGCGTGCAGCTGTGGAACGCGCTCGCCGGCCTGCTGAATGCCCTGCGCATCATCGTCGTGCTGATCGCGATCTACGTCTGCGTCCAGACGGTGATGAGCGAGTTCCCGCAGACCCGCGCCGTCGGGCTTCAGCTCGGTTCCTACCTGATGGAGCCGCTGCGCACGATGGGCCGCGGCTTCATCGCGGAGCTGCCCTCGCTGATCTTCCTGCTGGTGCTGTTCTTCGTTGTCCGGTTCATCCTGAAACTGCTCGCGATGTATTTTACGGCGGTCGGCAACGGTACGATCACGCTCCGTAACTTCGAGGCGGCCTGGGCAATCCCCACATACCGGCTGGTCCGCTTCGGCGTCATCGCGTTCGGACTGGTCGTGGCCTATCCCTACATTCCGGGGTCAGGCAGCGAGGCCTTCAAGGGACTGTCCATCTTCGCCGGCGTGCTGTTCTCGATCGGTTCGTCATCCTTCATCGCCAACAATGTCGCGGGCTATGCATTGATCTACCGCCGCGTGTTCGCGGTCGGCGACCGCGTGCGGATCGGCGACACGATCGGCGAGGTGCTGGAAATGCGCCTGCAGGTCACGCGGTTGCGGACCTTCAAGAACGAGGAAGTGATCGTCCCGAACTCGGCGATCTTGAACAGCGAAGTGATTAACTACAGCTCGCTCGCGAAGACGCGCGGGCTGATCCTGCACACGACCGTCGGCATCGGCTACGAGACGCCCTGGCGCCAGGTCGAGGGCATGCTGGTCATGGCGGCCGGCCGGACGGCGGGCATGTTGAAGGATCCGCCGCCGTTCGTGCTGCAGAAAGCGCTCGGCGATTTTTGCGTCACGTACGAGATCAATGCATTTGTCGGCGACGCCAACGACATGGCGGGCCGCTACGACGCGCTGCACCAGAACATTCTGGACGTCTTCAACGAATACCGCGTGCAGATCATGACGCCGGCCTACGAGGGCGATCCGCCGGAACCGAAGATCGTGCCGCGCGAGCGCTGGCACGCCGAGCCGGCGAGACCCCCGTCCGGTTCTACTTGACCGAGTAGCCCCGCGCTTCCAGGCAGACAGACATGCCGCGCTGGAACGACGCCATCTGCTGCTGCTGCGCCGCTTTCTGCTGATCGGCGCTCGCCTGAGCCTGAGCCTGGGCCTGCTGTTGCTGTTGCTGCTGGGCCATGCGGCTCTTGCGGCCACCCGCAAGCACGCCCACGGTTGCGCCGATGGCTGCTCCACCGCCCGCGTCGTTACTCGCGACCTCGCCGATGATGGCACCCGCGGCGGCGCCGCGCAGCGCACCCTTGGCCCGCGCACCGTCAGCCGCCGGCGCTGCCGGCTGTGCCGGCGCTGCCGCGGTCTGGGCGGGCGGCGGCGACATCGGGTCGTAACCCGACTGCGTCTTCGACCAGTTGAAGCATTCCGTTTCGTCCACGGACTGCTGTTGCGGCGTCTGGCCCTTGACGGGGTAGGCGAACACGCCGGCCGAAGCGGCGAGCGACTTGCCCTGGCCCTGTCCGGAAGCGACGGCAGCAAGTCCGATCGCGAGCGTGCTGGCAACGAGGCCTATCGTGAATTTCGTGGCTTTCATTGTGCTGCTCCTGCAGTTACTGCGGCGGGCGCGAGGCCGATGGCGCCGCAACGCGCTTGCTCGGCTTCCGGCGGTCACGTCCAGCCGCAGCACCCGGGCACCCAGACCGCGCAAGGTCGCCAGCCCGGCATCGTCGCGCGCGGTGGCGAAGACGCGATCGCCCTCGGC
>JANNKZ010000109.1:0-8317 GCA_031396515.1 Gammaproteobacteria bacterium | reverse complement strand
CCGGATAAGACCCGTAAATTGCGCTGGCTCGGGACCCGGCCGGGCGCTCCAGCGCGCGACCGCGGCGCTGCTGAAGGTTCGCGAAGGCGCCGTAGTCCGCGCGCCTCCGGTCACCGTCAGGAATTCAGACGGAGCGCTTCGCGTAGACCGAGCAGGACGAGTTCGGGGACGTGCGCATCGAAGATGCCCTCGTCTTCAAAGAGCCGCGCGAAACCGCCCGTGCCGATGAGCAGGGTGGGACTGCCGGAGAAGTAACGTTCACGAACTTCCGCGCAAAGGTGACGGAGGATCGCGACGTTGCCGTAGTAGAGCCCCGCCTGGATGCTCTCGACTGTCGAACGCCCGAGCAGCTCCGGGGGCTTGCGGATCTCGACTTTGGTGAGCCGCGCCGTGCGCGCATCAAGCGACTCCATCGCGAGGCGCAGCCCGGGAATGATCAGGCCGCCGAGGTAATCGCGCTCCGCGGTCAGCGCATCGATCGTCGTCGCCGTGCCGAAGTCCACGATGATCGCGTTCTTGCCGGGATAGAGCGTCGCCGCCGCGAGTGCGCCCGCGATGCGGTCAGCGCCGACCTCGAGCGGATTGCGGTAGCGGATGTTGAGCCCGGTGCGGACGCCGGGTTCCAGCAGGAAGGGCCGCAGGCCGAAATACTTGAGGCTCGCATTCCGCATCGAGTGGACCATGTCCGGCACCACCGAGCAGACGGCGACCGCCTGGATGCCCGCCGGGTCGATGCCGTTCTCGCGCAGCACCTGGCGCAGGAAGATACCCATCTCGTCGGAGGTGCTCTCGGCGCGTGTCGTGCGGCGGAACTGGAGGCAAAGCTTCTGGTCGTCGAAGACGCCGCCGAAGACCTGGCTGTTGCCGATGTCGAGGACGAGGATCATGCCAGGCTCCTGGCGAGCGGGGGTTCGAGCAGCATGGCGAGCGCCGTCGCGAGTTCGCGCCGGCCGGCGCAGCGCCATTCGCCGCCGCCCCGTGCGTGGATCGTGAACACGTGGCCCTCGCCGTCGGCGATCGTCGCGACGTCGTTGTGCACGACGTAATCGGCGCCGGCACGCGCGAGCAGCGCCTGCGCTGCGCCCTTCTGTGCCGCGACGTCCGAATCATGCGTCAGCTTGAAGCCGACGAGCGTCAGGAGCCGTTCGCCGGCGTAGCCGCGGATGCGGTCGATGAGCTTGATGGTCGGCCGGAGCCGCAGCAGGATCTCGCCGCCCGAGGGAATCTTCACGCCGGGCAAGGCTTCGGCGACCGAGAAGTCGCCGACCGCGGCGGAATGGATCACGGCATCGAAATCGCCGTCCTTCAACTGGGCCTGCAGCAGCGCATCGAGCGAGGCATGGTCCGTGAAGGCCAGGCGATGCGTCGCTCGCGTGGCGCGCGCGGATTCCTCGCCGTGCAGCTGCGTCACCTCGAAGCCGCGCGCGGCGAGCGCCTCGCAGATCGCGGTCCCGGTCCGTCCGCTGCTCAGATTCGAGATGAAGCGCACGCTGTCGATGGGCTCGCGCGTCGCGCCCGAGGTCACGAGCACTTTCATGCCGGCACTCCGAGGACCTTCAGCAGTTCCGTTTCGATGTCGGCGACCTCGAGCAGGCGGCCCTCGCCGGTTTCACCGCAGGCGAGGCGCCCGTCGCCGACCGGCAGCAGGCGCGCGCCGTGTTCGGCGAGCTTCTGCCGCGACGCGCGCGTCGCCGGGTGGTCCCACATGGTGGCGTTCATCGCGGGCGCGATCAGCCAGGGTTTCTTCGCGAGTTCCCAGGCCAGGAACAGTGCGCCCGTCGCGTCTTCCGCGAGTCCGGCGGCGAAGCGATTGAGTGCGTTCGCCGTCGCCGGGCAGACGATGGCGGCGTCCGCCCAGCGCGCGAGGTTGATGTGGTCCATGGCGCGCCCGCCCTCGTACAGGTCGGTGAACGGCCGCCGCCCGGTCAGGCCCTCGAGCGTCGCGGCGCCGACGAATTGCAGGGCGCCCGCGCTCGCGACCGTCTGCACGGCGATGCCGCGCTTGGCGAGGCGCGAAATCAGCTCGCAGGCCTTGAAGCAGGCGATCGAGCCGGTCAGCAGGAACAGGAGCCTGGGTTCACGCACGTTCGACATTGTCGATGAGCCTCACCTGGCCGAGACGCACGGCCGCAAGGCGGCGTCCGTCGTGATCGGCGACGTATTCGACGTCGAAGCCCGCGCGCGCAAGCGCGCTGCCTGCTTCGTCGGTGGACCGCCCGCCCGCGACGCTTTCGGCAAGCAGGCGATGAAGGTCCGGCGCGCGCGCGCGTTCCGCTGCCGTGAGCAGCCGATTGCGCGAGCTCATCGCCAGGCCGTCAGGCTCGCGCAGTAGCGGGCAAGGGACGATCTCGGTGTCGAGGAAGAAGGCGCGCGCCATGCCTTCGACCAGCCGGAACTGCTGGTAATCCTTCTCGCCGAAGTAGGCACGTTCCGGACGCGCGAGCATCAGGAGCTTCAGCACGACGGTCAGCACGCCGTCGAAGTGGCCGGGGCGGCCGGCACCGCAGAATTGCCGGCTCAGGTCGTTTTCCGTCACGCGATAGCGGTAATGGTCGGGATACATGTCCTTCGCGCGCGGCAGGAAGACGAGATCGCAGCCGGCCGCGCGGAGCCTGGCGAGATCGTCTTCCAGCGGGCGCGGATAGGAAGCGAGATCCGCAGGCTCGTTGAACTGCGCGGGGTTCACGAAAATGCTCGCCCAGGCGCGGTCGTTGCCGGCGCGGGCGCGCGCGAGAAGCGACAGGTGGCCATCGTGCAGCGCCCCCATCGTCGGCACGAAGCCGGTCGTGCCTGGGCCGCGCGCGCGCCGGAGGTCCGCGAGTTCGGCGACGCTATCGACGATTTTCACGCGTCGTAGCTCTCGGCGGCCGTCGGGAAAGTGCCCTTCTTGACGTCTGCGTCGAATCGATCGACGGCGTCGCGTACTTCGCTGAACCCGTCGAGATAGGTGCGCAGGAACTTCGGGCGATGGCCGTTCGAAAGCCCGAGCAGGTCCTGGAGCACGAGCACCTGGCCGTCGCAGTCGATGCCTGCGCCGATACCGATGGTCGGGATTGAGAGCGAATGGGTGATGCGCGAGGCGAGCGCGGAGGGCACGCACTCGAGCACGAGGGAAAAACAACCGAGCTCCTCGAGCTGCTTCGCCTCGCGCAGGATGCGCGCAGCGTCGTCCTCCGAGCGACCCTGCACGCGGAAGCCGGCAAGCGCGTTGACGGACTGCGGAGTGAGCCCGAGGTGGCCCATGACGGGCACGCCGGACCCGGTGACGGCGGTGATCACGTCCTCGTGGCCTGCGACGCCCTCGACTTTCACCGCCTGGGCGCCCGCGCGCATCAGCGCAGCGACCGCATCGAGCGCGGCCGGCACGCCCTTGCGGAAGGACAGGAAGGGCATGTCGCCGATCAGGAAACGCGTCGGCGCGCCGCGGCGCACCGCCGCGGTATGCAGCGCCATCAGCTCCACCGTGGCCCCGAGCGTGTCGGCATGGCCGTGCATCACCATCGCCGCGCTGTCGCCGACCAGGATGCAATCCACCTGCGACGCCTCGAGCACGCGCGCGAGGCTCGAGTCGTAGCAGGTCACCATCGAGATCTTGCGGCCGGCGGCCTTGGCTGCAGCGAAATCTAGGACGGATTTCATGGGCGCTCCCTCCCTGCGGCGGTGATGAACGCCTGGTAGACGCCCGCAAGCGCGGTGCCGTCGAGCGCCGCGAGGTGGGATTCGATCGTCTCATTGTCGCCGCGCGCGACAGGGCCCGTGAGCGCGCCGTTGCTCGACGCGATCACGTTCTCGACGATCCGCCGGGGGTAGGCGGCGAGAGTCTCGCGCGGTGCGCCGAACCGCGATTCCATGGCGGCGAAGAAGTCGCGCCACAGGACGGCGGTGAAACCGCCCGCCAGCGCGCAGAGCGCGTGATAGTAGGCCTTGTCGTCCGAGTTCAGCGGGAAGCAGGGATTCGGCAGGTGCGGGAACAGCGCGCGGAACTCCGCGACCGGATCCGGGTGCGCGTCATCGCGGTCAGCGAACACCGGGATGTCGCGGTAGAACGCCGGCTCGTACAGTGTCTGCGCGAAGCTCATGAGCGGATGCGTGCCGAATGCGCCATCGAACACTCGGCCACCGCAGAAATGCACGTAGCGCCGGTCGTCGAGCCCCTCGGCCCGAAGCTGGGCCATTACAGGCGCGATCGCGTCGTCCGAAACGGCGAGCAGGATCGTCGGGCAGCCATCCAGCGCCTCGACGGCCATCAGGCCCGGCTTGCCGTTCGGCCGCGCGAGCTTGCGCGACCACAGTTTCCAGTGGATACCGAGACTCGAGAAATAATGGCGCCAATGCCGCGACAGGCGGCCGTCGCCGACAAAGCCATAGGGCGAGCGGGCGCTCGCCGGGTTTTCTGCGGGTACCTGTCCCATGGATCAAGTCCCAATGCGATCGAAAAAGGCCTTAAACCGTGTCACGGCCGCCCGAGGGTGGTCCGCGCCAGCCAACTTGTAGCAAATCCCAGGCCGCAGCACTACCGGCGCGCGCCACAGCGCTGCGCAAACCCTTGAAATACGGTTGAAATCGCGCTATCCCACCGTTGAATCGGGCGTTTGCCGGCCTCATCAACGCGGCAGGCCAGGAATTCCGGAACCCCGCCATGCGCATGGACCGTTTGACTACCAAGTTCCAGCAGGCGCTCGCCGACGCGCAGTCGCTGGCGATCGGCCGCGACCACCAGTTCATCGAGCCCGTGCACCTCATGCTCGCGCTCCTGGACGATCCGGGCGGCAGCACACGGCCGCTGCTCGATCGCACAGGCGTCAACGTGCCGCTGCTGCGTTCGCGCCTTCAGGGCGAGCTCGGCCGCATCGCGAGCGTCGAGGGTGCCGACGGCGATGTCCATCCGTCCAACGAGCTGCTCAGGCTGCTGAATGCGACGGAGAAGCTCGCGCAGAAGCGCGGCGACCAGTTCATCTCGAGCGAACTTTTCGTGCTCGCCGCCTGCGAAGACCGCGGCACGCTCGGCCGGGTCATGAAGGACACCGGCGCCTCGAAAGCCGCGATCGAGAAGGCGATCTCTGACTTGCGCGGCGGCGAGAAAATCGAGGACGCGAACGCCGAGGAGCAGCGCGGCGCGCTCGAGAAGTACACGCAGGACCTGACTGCCCGCGCCAACCAGAACAAGCTCGATCCCGTGATCGGCCGCGACGACGAGATCCGCCGCACGATCCAGGTGCTCCAGCGACGGACCAAGAATAACCCGGTGCTGATCGGCGAGCCCGGCGTCGGCAAGACCGCGATCGTCGAGGGTCTCGCGCAGCGCATCGTCAATGGCGAAGTACCGGAGGGGCTCAAGCACAAGCGGATCCTCGCGCTCGACATGGCCGCCCTGATCGCCGGAACCAAGTTTCGCGGCGAGTTCGAGGAGCGCCTGAAGGGCGTGCTGAACGACCTCGCCAAGCAGGAAGGCTCGGTCATCCTGTTCATCGACGAGTTGCATACGATGGTCGGCGCCGGCAAGGCCGAAGGCTCGATGGACGCCGGCAACATGCTGAAGCCCGCGCTCGCGCGCGGCGAGCTGCATTGCGTCGGCGCGACCACGCTCGACGAATATCGCAAGTACGTCGAGAAGGACGCCGCGCTGGAGCGCCGTTTCCAGAAGGTGCTGGTGGAGGAGCCCTCGGTGGAGGACACGATCGCGATCCTGCGGGGCCTGAACGATCGTTATGAGACCCACCACAGGGTGGAGATCACCGATCCTGCGATTGTCGCCGCAGCGACACTGTCGCACCGCTACATCAGCGACCGCCAGCTTCCGGACAAGGCCATCGACCTGGTCGACGAGGCGGCGTCGCGCATCCGCATGGAGATCGACTCGAAGCCGGAAGCGCTCGACCGGCTGGAGCGACGCATCATCCAGCTCAAGATCGAGCGCGAGGCGCTCAAGAAGGAAACGGACGACGCGTCGAAGAAACGCCTCGAGCAGCTGCAGGTGTCGCTGACCGAGCTCGAGCGCCAGCACGCCGATCTCGAGGAAATCTGGAAGGCTGAGAAAGCGTCGCTCGAGGGCACGGCCCACATCAAGGAAGAACTCGAACGCGCACGCGCCGCCTTCGACGCGGCGCACCGTTCCGGCGACCTCGGGAAGATGGCGGAACTCCAGCACGGCACGATTCCAAAGCTGGCAAAGCGCCTCGCCGACTCGCACCAGGTGGGAGCCAGGGTGCCGCAGCTCGTTCGCAACAAGGTGACCGAGGAAGAGATCGCGGAGGTCGTGTCCAAGTGGACCGGCATCCCGGTCTCGAAAATGCTGGAAGGCGAGCGCGAGAAGCTCCTCAAGATGGAGGATGCGATCGCGAAGCGCGTGGTCGGCCAGGCCGAGGCCGTGCGCACGGTGTCAAACGCGATCCGCCGCTCGCGCGCAGGACTCGCCGATCCGAACCGGCCGAATGGCTCGTTCCTGTTCCTCGGGCCAACCGGCGTCGGCAAGACCGAGCTCACCAAGGCGCTCGCCGAATTCCTGTTCGACACCGAGGACGCGTTGATTCGCGTGGACATGTCGGAGTTCATGGAGAAGCATTCGGTCGCGCGGCTGATCGGCGCGCCGCCGGGCTACGTCGGCTACGAAGAGGGCGGCTACCTGACCGAAGCCGTGCGCCGGCGTCCGTATGCCGTGATCCTGCTCGACGAGATCGAGAAAGCGCATGCGGACGTGTTCAACGTGCTGCTGCAGGTCCTGGATGACGGCCGCCTGACCGACGGACACGGGCGCACCGTGGATTTTCGCAACACCGTCGTGATCATGACCTCGAACCTCGGCTCGCAGGTGATCCAGGAGATGGCGGGCGAGGAGAACTACGACCGCATGAAGGCGGTCGTGCTCGAGATCGTCGGCCAGCACTTCCGGCCCGAGTTCATCAACCGCATCGACGATATCGTCGTGTTCCATCCGCTCGCGCGCGAGCACATCCGCCGCATCGTCGAGATCCAGGCCGGGTACCTGCGCCGCCGGCTCGCAGATCGCGACATCGGCCTGGAGATCGGACCGGAGGCGCTCGACCGCCTGGGCGAGGCAGGGTTCGACCCGGTGTACGGCGCGCGGCCGCTCAAGCGGGCGCTGCAACAGGAGCTCGAAAACCCGCTGGCGCAGCGCATCCTGGCGGGGGAATTCGCTCCGGGTGACACCGTCAACGTTCAGGTGAAGGACGGCGCGCTGGTTATGCGAAAATAGGGCGGATGCCCTTTTACGAATACCAGTGCGCCGCTTGCGGCGCGCACCACGAAGAACTCCAGAAGATTACGGACGGGCCGCTCAGGAAGTGCCCGGCCTGCGGCAAGAGCATGCTCCGCCGCCTCGTATCGGCACCGGTGTTCCGGCTGAAGGGCGGCGGCTGGTACGAAACCGACTTCAAGGCGGACAAGGACCAGAAGCGGAACATCGCCGGGGACAAGGAACCGCCGTCCAGCGAAGCGCCCGCCGCCGATCAATCGAAAGAGGCGAAGCCCGACGCGAAGGCCGACGTCAAGGCCGACGCCAAGGCGGAGGTGAAGTCCGAGGCCAAGCCCGCCACTGCGGCGGGCGAGACCGGCGGCAAGAAGCCCGAATCGCGGTCCACCGCTTCAAAAACCCGCTCACCCACCAGCCGGGCGCGGGCCAAGCGGCAAAGCCGCACGCGCCGCGGCCCGCGGCACTGACGCGGTTGCCATCGCGGCGGCCGCGCACGTAACATCGCGCACTTTTGTCCATGCGTACACATTATTGCGGTGAAATCGGCGAGTCGCTGGCAGGGCGCACCATCGAGGCGGCCGGCTGGGTGCATCGCCGCCGCGATCACGGCGGCGTGATCTTCGTCGACCTGCGCGACCGCTCGGGCCTGCTCCAGGTCGTGTTCGATCCGGACGTGGCGGAGGCATTCAAGGTCGCCGAGCATCTCGGTCGCGAGTTCTGCATCCAGGTGCAAGGCAAAGTGCGGCCGCGGCCTGCGGGCACCGCGAATGCCAACCTCACTTCCGGACAGATCGAGCTGCTCGCCCAGAAGCTCGTCGTGCTGAACCCGTCGGCGACGCCGCCATTCGCGCTCGACGAGGAAGTCGGCGAGGAATTGCGGCTCAAGCACCGCTATATCGACCTGCGCCGCGACGTGATGCAGGAGCGGCTGCGCCGCCGCCACGCGATCACGCGCGCGATGCGCGAGTACCTCGACGGCCACGACTTCGTGGACATCGAGACGCCGATGCTCACCAAGGCGACGCCCGAGGGCGCCCGCGACTACCTCGTGCCTTCGCGCACGCATCCCGGCAAGTTCTTCGCGCTGCCGCAGTCGCCGCAGATCTT
>JANNKZ010000108.1:0-4070 GCA_031396515.1 Gammaproteobacteria bacterium | reverse complement strand
CGAGGAACTCGTCGCGTTCCTGGAACTGCCGCGACAGCGGCAGCACGGGCGCGTCGCGGTCAGCGAGGATTTCCTCGCGGAAATGCTGGAGCAGCAGTTCGTTGAGCCAGCTCACGAACATCGCCGTGCGGTAATAGCGCTGCATGAACTGTTCAACCGCGAGCGTGTAGGTCGCGTCTTCGTAGCCAAACAGGCGCGCGAGGCGGATCTGGTGGTCGAACAGCAGCCGGTCCTCGCGCCGGCCGGTCACGAGATGCAGCGCGAAGCGGATGCGCCACAGCCAGGACTGCGCGGCCTCGAGCTGCGCGAGCTCGCGCAGCGTCAGGAATCCTCGCCCGGCGAGTTCCTGCAGCGTGTCGGCGCCGAAGTGGCGCTTGGCGACCCAGCCGATGGTCTGCAGGTCGCGCAACCCGCCCGGGCTCTGCTTGACGTTCGGCTCGAGGTTGTAAGCCGTGTCGTGGAAGCGGTGATGCCGCTCGGCCTGCTCGCGCAGCTTCGCGTCAAAGAAGTCCCGCGACGACCACAACCGGTCGGGGGCAAGCGCGCGGCGCATCGCGGCGAAGAGCGCCGGCGGCCCCGCGAGCAGCCGCGCCTCGATCAGTGCAGTTGCGACGCCGATGTCCGCGAGCGCTTCGCGCTGGCAATCGTCGACGTTGCGCACGCTGTGGCCGGTTTCGAGGCCGATGTCCCAGAGGAAGGTGAGGAAGCGCTCGAGCGCCGCGGTCCAGCCGGGCTGTTCGCCCTGCGGCAGCAGCACCATGACGTCCACGTCGGAGCAGGGCAGCAACTCGCCGCGGCCATAACCGCCGACGGCGACCAGGGCGACGGCGGACGCCGCGTCGCGAGCGTGCAATTCCCAGGCGCGGCGCAGCAATGCATCGACGAGGAGCGCGCGATCGCAAACCAGCGCGCCGACCGCCTCATCCGCCGCAAAGCGTCGTGCGAGTTCCGCGCCGCCCTCGGCGAGCGCCAGACGGAATGCCGGCGCGGCGCCCTGCGGATCGGCGAGCCGGGCGGCGAGCGTGTCGAGGAACGGCCAATGCGGCTGGATTGCCGGAGCGCCCCCTGGCGGTCCGTCGTCCGTGCCGCTTTCCCGATCCTGCACGGATCAGGCCGGGGCGCGGTCCGGCGCGCCCAGCGTCAGGACTTCGACGCCGTCGGCCGTCACGAGCACCGTGTGTTCCCATTGGGCCGACAGCGAATGATCCTTGGTGACGACGGTCCAGCCGTCGCCGAGCAGCTTCACGTGACGCCGGCCGGCATTGACCATCGGCTCGACGGTGAAGGTCATGCCGGGCACGAGTTCGAGCCCGGTACCCGCTTCGCCGTAGTGCAGCACCTGCGGATCTTCGTGGAAGATGCGGCCGATGCCGTGACCACAGTATTCGCGTACGACCGAATAGCCTTCTGATTCGACGTAAGTCTGGATCACGTGGCCGAGGTCGCCGAGGCGGGACCCGGGCCGGACCAGCCGAATGCCGCGCCACATGGCCTCGAAGCCGACCTGGCACAGACGCCGTGCCTGGACCGAGATCTCGCCGACCGGGTACATGCGGCTGGTGTCGCCGTGGAAGCCGTCCTTGATCACGGTGACGTCCACATTGACGATGTCGCCGGCCCGGAGCACTCGGTCGCCGGGGATCCCGTGGCAGACGACATGGTTGACCGAGGTACAGATGGATTTCGGAAAACCCTTGTAATTCAAGGGTGCCGGAATCGCTTTCTGGGTCCCCACGATGAACTCGTGGCAGATCCGGTCGAGTTCGGCGGTCGTGATGCCCGCCTGGATGCGCGGGCCGATCATGTCCAGCACGTCGGCCGCCAGCCGGCCGGCCACGCGCATGGCCTCCCGCTCGGCAGGCGACTTGATGGAGACTCGGTTATGGCTCGGCATCAGCATCGGTTGCGGGCCGCGGGGAAGGGCACGGGAAATCGCCTATCACGTTGTTTCGACGGGACAAAGATGGTATAAAGCGCGGCGTTTTTTCTCAACCAAATCCACACGCGTATCGTCACGTGCGGCTGGGTGCCGGACAGAAAAGTCTGGTTGCCGCATGCGGATTCGCGGAGGGCTAACCCGAAAGGAGTAATCATGGCCAGTTTGTCCATGAGGCAGATGCTTGAGGCGGGGGTTCATTTCGGCCATCAGACCCGCTTCTGGAATCCCAAGATGGCGCCGTTCATTTTCGGTGAACGGAACAAGATTCACATCATTAATCTCGAGCGCACGCTGCCGCTCTACAACGACGCCGCCGGCTTCGTGAAGGGCGTGGTCGGCGACGGCGGCAAGGTGCTGTTCGTCGGCACCAAGCGCAGCGCGCGGGATGCGATCCAGGCGGAAGCGGTCCGCTGCGGCATGCCCTACGTCAACCAGCGCTGGCTGGGCGGCATGCTGACCAACTTCAAGACCATCCGCCAGTCGATCAAGCGGCTGCACGAGCTCGAGGAGCTCCGTGAGTCGGGCGCGCTCGATCGCCGCGGCAAGAAGGAAGCGCAGACGCTCCGTCGCGAGATGGACAAGCTGATGCGCAGCCTCGGCGGCATCAAGGACATGAACGCCTTGCCGGACGCGCTCTTCGTCGTCGACGTCGGTCACGAGGAGATCGCGGTGCACGAGGCACAGAAGCTCGGCATCCCGGTGGTCGCGGTCGTGGACAGCAATTGTTCGCCCGACGGCATCGATTACGTGATCCCGGGCAATGACGACGCCATGAAAGCCATCCAGCTCTACGCGGCGGGCATCGCCGATGCCGTGCTCGACGGCAAGTCGTCAGTGCCGGTGGTGCCGGCCGGCGAAGATGAGTTCGTCGAACTCGACGAGGAAGGCCAGCCGCGGCGCAAGTCTGCCGCGCGCGGACCGCGCAAGGCCGCGAACGTGCGCCGCAAGGCGCCGGCGCGCATGCGCCAGTCTGCGGAAACGTCTTCTGCTGCAACCATGTTGCCGGTCGGCGCGGCCGAAGTCGTCACCGACGTGCCGGACGATCAGCCGGTGGTGGACGAAGTGGCGGAGGCCGCTCCGGGCACGCAGCCGGCGGCGCGGCGCCGTCCGGTGGCGCGCAAGCCCGAGCAGAACGGGGGCTGACATGACGATCACGGCCGAATCGGTCAAGACGCTGCGCGAGCGCACGGGCGCCGGCATGATGGAGTGCAAGAGAGCGCTGGTCGAGACGGGCGGCGACCTCGATGCCGCCGCCGAGATCATGCGCAAGTCCGGACTCGCGAAGGCGGACAAGAAAGCGGCGCGTATCGCTGCCGAAGGCGCCCTCGTCACCGCGAAGAGCGCGGACGGCAAGAGCGCCGCGCTGGCCGAGGTGAACTGCGAGACCGACTTCGTCGCGCGCCAGCCCGAGTTCCAGTCGTTCGCGACCGAGGTTGCGGAGGCCGTGCTCGCAGCCGGCGCTTCCGGACCGGAGTCGGTCGCGGCACTCCGCCTCGCCGACGGCAAGACCGTGGACGAGACCCGGCGCAGCCTGATCGCCAAGATCGGCGAGAAGATCGACGTGCGCCGCGTCGGCCTGCTGCAGGCGCCCGACCGCGTCGGCAGCTACGTCCACGGCATCCGCATCGGCACGCTGGTCGGCTTGCAGGGCGGGAACGACGCGCTCGCGCGCGATCTCGCCATGCACGTCGCCGCGGCCAACCCGCAGTACGTCGCGCCCGAGAACGTGCCGGCCGACGTGGTCGCGAAGGAGCGCGAGATCCTGATCGCCCAGGCGGCAGCCGAGGGCAAGCCGGCCGCAATCGTCGAAAAGATGGTCGAAGGGCGGCTGCGCAAGTACCTGGCCGAAATCTGTTTGACCGGGCAGCCCTACGTGAAGGACCCGGACACAACCGTTGGCAAGCTGCTGTCGGCAGGCGCGGCCTCCGTGACGGGATTCCTGCGCTTCGAGGTGGGAGAGGGCATCGAGAAGAAGCAGGAAAACTTCGCGGCCGAGGTGATGGCGCAGGTGGAAGCTGCGAAGAGCAAGCCCGAGCGTGATGATCCAAAGAACGATGGTCCGGGCAACGGCCACGCTTGATGGATCGGTAAGATGGTGCCGGGTCGCGGATTCGCGGATTTGCTCCAAGAC
>JANNKZ010000078.1:0-7465 GCA_031396515.1 Gammaproteobacteria bacterium | reverse complement strand
CCGAGCAGCGCGGACACTTCCGTTCCCGCCAGCGTGTAGCGGTAGATGTTGTCAATGAAGAGCAGCACGTCGCGGCCCTTGCCGCCCGCCTGCTTCTGGTCGCGGAAGAATTCCGCCATCGTCAGGCCGGTCAGGCCGACCCGCAGGCGGTTGCCCGGCGGCTCGTTCATCTGTCCGTACACCATCGCGACCTTGGAGTTCGTCAGGTCCTTCTTGTCGATGACGCCCGATTCCATCATCTCGTGATAGAAGTCGTTGCCCTCGCGGGTGCGCTCGCCAACGCCGGCGAACACTGAGAGACCCGAGTGCGCCTTCGCGATGTTATTGATGAGTTCCAGCATGTTGACGGTCTTGCCGACGCCGGCGCCGCCGAACAGGCCAATCTTGCCGCCCTTCGCAAACGGCACCAGCAGGTCGATGACCTTGATGCCCGTTTCGAGCAGGTCCTGGCCGCCGGTCTGTTCGTCATAGGCCGGGGCCGGTCGGTGGATCGGCAGGAAATCCTGGGTCTTGATCGGGCCGCCCTCGTCCTGCGGCTTGCCGAGCACATCCATGATGCGGCCGAGCGTGCCGACGCCGACCGGCACCGTGATCGGCGCGCCGGTCTTCTTGACCGCGAGCCCGCGCTTCAGGCCCTCGGAGGCGCCCATCGCGATGGTGCGGACGATGCCGTCGCCGAGCTGCTGCTGCACCTCGAGCGTCAGGTCTTGATCCACCAGCAGAAGCGCCTCGTAGACCGCCGGGATTCCCTCGCGCGGGAACTCCACGTCGATCACCGAGCCGATGATTTGCACGATCTTGCCGTTCAGGGCCTTGTCCATGTTCGATCCTTCGTCTTAAACCGCTGCCGCGCCGCCGACGATCTCGGAAATCTCTTTCGTGATCGCGGCCTGGCGGGCCTTGTTGTAGATGATCTGCAGCTCGTCGATGATCTTGCCCGCGTTGTCGGTCGCGCTCTTCATGGCGACCATGCGCGCGGCCATCTCGCAGGCGAGGTTCTCGATCACCGCCCGGTAAACCGTCGACTCGATGTATCGCATCATGTAAGTCGAGATCAGCTGGTCCGGCGCGGGCTCATATATATAGTCCCAGCGCTCCTGGAGGTCCGAGGCGTCCACCGTCTCCGCCGGCAGCAGCTGCAGCATCGTCGGCTTCTGCGTCATCGTGTTCACGAAGCGGTTGCTGACCAGAACCAGCCGGTCGATCTTGCCTTCCTGGTACAGGTCGAGCATCGCTTTGACCCCGCCGATCAGAGCTGCGACGTGCGGCGTATCGCCGACCGGCGCGATGGACGCGACCACGGGGAGCTTCAGGCGGCGGAAATACCGCAACGCCTTGTTGCCGATCAGGCACAGGTGCAGCTCCACGCCCTTGGTCTGCCATTCGCGCGCCGCGATCAGCACCTGCTTGAAGATGTTGACGTTGAGCGACCCGCAGAATCCGCGATCGGAGCTGACGACGATCAGGCCGACGGACTTGACCTCGCGCTCGACCAGGTACGGATGGCGATGGTTCGGGTTTGCGACGCGCAGATGGCCGATCACCTGCCGGATCTTGTCCGCATAGGGGCGTGCGGCGCGCATGCGGTCCTGGGCCTTCCGCATCTTGCTCACCGCGACCATCTCGAGCGCCTTGGTGATCTTCTGCGTGCTCTTGATGCTCGCGATCTTGACCCGGATTTCCTTGGTGCCGGCCATGGGCGTTTACCAGGCTCCCGTCGCGGCGAAGTCTTCGCAGATCTTCTTGTAGCCGGCCTCGACTTCCTTGCTGAGCTCGGGCTTGTCGTTGACCTGCTTCAGGAAGGCGGCGTGCTGGGTTTTCGCATAGGCCTGGAGCGCCTCCTCGAAAGCCACGATCTTCTTCTTGTCCACCTTGTCCATGTAGCCGTTGTTCACCGCGTAGATCGAGAGCGCCTGCTCCGCGACCGACATCGGCGCGTATTGCTTCTGCTTCATGAGCTCGGTCACGCGCTGGCCGCGCTCGAGTGAACGGCGGGTGACTTCGTCGAGGTCCGACGCAAACTGCGAGAACGCCGCGAGCTCGCGATACTGCGCGAGCGCGAGCCGGATGCCGCCGCCGAGCTTCTTGATGACGCCCGTCTGCGCGGCGCCGCCGACTCGGGACACCGAGATACCGGCGTTCATCGCCGGCCGGATGCCGGCGTTGAATAGATCCGTTTCGAGGAAGATCTGGCCGTCGGTGATCGAGATCACGTTGGTCGGCACGAACGCCGTGACGTCGCCCGCCTGCGTTTCGATGATCGGCAGGCCCGTGAGCGAGCCGGTCTTGCCCTTGATCTTGCCGCCGCTGACCTTCTCGACGTACTCGGCCGACACGCGTGCCGAACGCTCGAGCAGGCGCGAGTGCAGGTAGAACACGTCGCCCGGATACGCTTCGCGGCCCGGTGGGCGGCGGAGCAAGAGCGAGATCTGGCGGTAGGCCCAGGCCTGCTTGGTCAGGTCGTCATAGACGATCAGCGCGTCTTCGCCTTTGTCCATGAAGTATTCGCCCATCGCGCAGCCGGAATAGGGCGCGATGTACTGCATGGATGCGGGCGTCGAGGCCGATGCCGACACGATGATCGTGTGCGCCATCGCGCCGTGCTCTTCGAGCTTTCTCACCACGTTCGCGATCGAGCTCTGCTTCTGGCCGATCGCGACATAGATGCACTTAACGCCGGTGCCCTTCTGGTTGATGATCGTGTCGATCGCGACCGCGGTCTTGCCGGTCTGGCGATCGCCGATGATCAGCTCGCGCTGGCCGCGGCCGACGGGAACCATCGCGTCGATCGCCTTGAGGCCGGTCTGCACCGGCTGGCTCACGCTCTTGCGCCAGATCACGCCCGGGGCCACGCGCTCGATCGGCGAACGCTTGCTCGCCTTGATCGGACCCTTGCCGTCGAGCGGGTTGCCGAGCGCGTCCACCACGCGGCCGAGCATCTCGGGGCCGACCGGCACTTCGAGGATGCGGCCGGTCGTCTTGACCGTCGCGCCCTCGCCGATGTGGCGGTATTCGCCGAGCACCACCGCGCCGACCGAATCCCGCTCGAGATTGAGCGCGAGGCCGAAGGTGTTGTCCGGGAATTCGAGCATCTCGCCGTAGGCGACGTCCGCGAGGCCGTGCACGCGGCAGATGCCGTCGGTCACGCTGACCACGGTGCCCACGTTCCGGGCTTCCGTTGCCGCCTCGAAGTTCTTGATGCGCGCCTGGATCAGGTCGCTGATTTCAGATGCCTTGATGGACATGTCTCTTTCCTTGCCTAATTCGTCAGCGCCGAGCCGAGCCGCAAGAGGCGGCCCTTCAGCGATCCGTCGATGACCAGGTCGCCGGCGCGGACGATCGCGCCGCCGATCAGGGATTCATCGATACGGGTGTGCATGCGGACTTCGCGGCCGAGACGCTTCGTGAGCGCGGCCGCGAGCTTCTTTTCCTGCGGGGCGGCGATCTCGCGCGCCGAGATGACCTCGACGTCCACGACGTTTTCGGTCTCGGCGCGGAGCACCTCGAACTGCGCGGCAATCTGGGGTAGCAGCGCGAGCCGCCGGTTCTCCGCGAGCGCGAGCAGGAAGTTCCTGCCGTCCTGGCCCGCGGCGCCCTTCGACACGTCGGCGAGCAGTTCGACCAGCTGCTCGCCCGTCACGTGCGGATTGCCGATGAGCCGGGAAACGCGGCTGTCCGCCGCCGCCGTCGCGGCCGCGCCCAGGAGCTTCGACCACGCGGCGAGGTCCTTGCCCTCGCTCGCATGCGCGAACGCGGCTCGCGCATAGGGCCTGGCGATGGTGGCGCGATCAGCCACGGGCCGGCGCCTGCTTCTCGAGTTCCGCCGCGAGCTCATCGAGGAGCGCCGCATGGGCCTTCGCGTCCACCTCGCGACCGAGCAGCTTGGCCGCCCCGGTGACCGCGAGCGCCGCGACTTCCTTGCGCAGGTTGTCCCGCGCGCGGGTCTGCTCGTTCGAGATCTCGCTGCGTGCGGCCGTGATCAGCCGCTCGCCTTCCGCGACCGCCACGTGCTTGGCCTCGCCGACCAGCTCGTTCGAGCGCTTGTGCGCAATGTCCACGACCTGCACGGCCTTCTGTCGGGCCTCCTGCATGATCGCGTCCGCGCCCTGGCGTGCATCGGCCAGGTCCTTCTGGCCTTTCTCGCCCGCGGCGATGCCGTCCGCGATTTCCTTGCGGCGCTTGTCGATCGCCTGCATGACCGGCGGCCAGATGTATTTCATGCAGAACCAGACGAAGACGATCATGGCGATCGTCTGTCCGATCAGTGTCAGATTGAAGTCCATCGAACCTCTCCCGCGATCAGCCGCCGGCGACCGGCGCCATCGCATCCCGCAACTGGCCGACGAACGGGTTGGCGAAGGCGAAGAAGAGCGCGATACCCACGCCGATCATCGCAACCGCGTCGAGCAACGCGACGACGATGAACATCTTCGTCTGCAGCATCGGAGCCAGTTCCGGCTGGCGCGCCGCGCCTTCGAGGAAGCGGCCGCCCAGCAGGCCCATGCCGATGCCGACGCCCAGCGCGCCGAGGCCGATAAGGATCGCAACAGCGATCGCGGTCATACCAATTACAGTTTCCATCTCAGTCTCCTGGTCGAAATACGGTCAGTGATGCTCGTGCGCCTGAGCCAGGTACACGATCGTCAACATCATGAAAATGAAGGCCTGCAGCAGCACGATCAGCAGGTGGAACACCGCCCAGCCGAAATGCAGCGGCAGCTGCCAGACGCCGAGCAATGCGATCAACATAAAGATGAGCTCGCCGGCGTAGAGATTGCCGAAGAGCCGCAGCGACAACGAGACGGGTTTCGCGATGAGCGACACGCCTTCGAGCGCGAAGTTGAACGGCACCGCGGCCCAGTGATTGAAGGGCTGCAGGATCAGTTCCTTGGTGAAGCCCCAGCCGCCCTTCATCTTGACGCTGAAGTAGAGCGTCAGGAGGAACACGCTGATCGCCATCGCGAAGGTCACGTTGACGTCCGTCGTCGGCACCACGCGCAGATAGGGGACGCCCGCGGACTGCGCCGCCCAGGGCAGCCAGTCCACCGGGATCAGGTCCATGGAATTCATCAGGAAAATCCAGACGAAGAGCGTGAGCGCCAGCGGCGCGATGACATTGCTCTTGGGCGGGTGGCTGAAGGTGTCGTTGACGCTCTGGTCCACGAAACCGACCACGACTTCGACGATGGCCTGGAGTTTGCCCGGCACGCCGGTCGTCGCCTTCCTCGCGACGCGGCCGAACAGGAAGATGAGGACGAGGCCGAGCAGGATCGAGAAGAACATCGAGTCGACGTTCAACGCCCAGAAGTTACCGTGGCATTCGTTCCAGACCCACTCCCCGTCCACCTTGCAGACGGTCAGGTTCTGGAGATGGTGGCCGATGTACTCGCCAGCCGAATGACCTGCTTCCGCCATGATCTCCTAGCGTCCCTTGTCGAACAGCAGTCCCACCGGCAAGGCCAGCAGCGTCGCGATGTACCCGGCGAACAAGAAGCCCGGGTGCAGCGGCCTGAGCGTCGCGAACACGGCGGCGAACATCACCGCTGCGATCGCGAGCTTGCCCACCTCGCCGATCCAACCTGCCGCCAGCAGGCTTTTCGCGCTGCTGCCGGCCCGCGGCGACATCAGTCTCGCCGCCAGAAATGCGTTCGGCACGACGCCGATCAATCCACCCAACAAGGTGGGGATGGCCCGCTCTGAACCAAGCCAGAACCAGACGATTCCGGCGAGCACCAGCGCGACCGCGAGCTGTGCGAGGAGGATGTTGCGGACGGTTGTCATGCACCGGACTCCGGCAACAAAAACGCCACGTGGCCCCCAGCGGTCCGTGGCGTTTTCACGCTTCGCAGCAAGCCGCGCGGGCGGCCAAAAACCGCGCGAATTATAGACGGGCGGCTTCCGCGGTACAACCGCGAAAAGCCGGAAAAACCTTTGTTTTTATGAGGGCTTACGCGTGCCCGCGGGTGTCTTCCGGTCGCTTGAGCTTGTAAACGAAACAGTCGTCGTCGCCGAAGCTCCGGCGCACGACATATTCGAAGCCCAGGCGCTCGTAAAAGCGGTGGGCGCGGGTATTGGACTCGAGGGGATCGATCAGGATGGTGTGGACATCGGGGTCGGCAAGACTGCGCTCGATCGCCAGCTGCATCATCCGTGCGCCGTAACCCTGGTTGCGGGCGTCCGACTCGCCGATCCAGATATCGAGACAGCGGTAACCCGCGTCCATGCAGCCCCAGTACTGGGTCTCCTCGTGCCGGGGGTCGATGATCTGCAGGAAGCCGATCGGCCGGCCATCCACCTCGGCGATCAGCCATTCGCGCCAGGGCGGATGCCGGTGCAGCTCGGTGGCCCAGCCCCAGTCGGAATCGACGAGGGCGTTGCCGACGTCCGGGTCCTCGTGCCAGCGCTGCAGCAGCGCCAGATCGTTCGGGGTCGCCGGCCGGAGCTGGATACTGCCGGCCGCTGGCCGGCTGCCGGGATGGTCAGTTCTGGTACTCAAGACCGTCGTAGACGCGGCCTTTCGGGGCGGGTTCCGCGGCGGCGTCCTTGCGCGGGAGTGGCGTTTGCGGGATGCGCTCGGACGGCCAGAGCGCGCGCTCCCGCGGGTCGAAGGCGTATTGCTGGGTGTCCAGGAATCTCTGGAGGAGGCTGTGGACGGGGTGCGGCATGACGGTTTCTCCATGTGACGTGGGAGTCACTGTGGAGAAGCCGCCGCCGCCGAACCAATCCGGTATCTGAAGCCCGGTTAAGGGAAACTAACCGGCCCCGGTTAATCAGCTAGTTATAGCCGCACTCCGTGGCGGTGCAACGGGGTTTCGCCCGGCGATTGCCGTACACCCGTCCGACGGCTTCCAGGTACTTGATCACGCCGTCGAATTCAGCCGTGTCTTTCCAGGTTGCCTTGGGCGTACTCATGATCGCGTAAGTTTGCGCGTTCTGCGAAGCGATCCGCTGATTGAACGGAATGAAGTCCTTCGTGAGCCAGGTGCGGTAAGTCTTGAGCCACGCCGGTATCTGGCCGGTGGCGCCATACCACTGCGGACAGTTGGTCGCATAGGCCGCATCCAGCGCCCGCCAGATGGCGTTCTCCTCCGCCACGGCCCAGTCGGGCGTGCCACCCGACTCGCTCTGCACCGACGGGTACTCCGGCGGAACGTTTAGTTTTTTCTTGAGCGCTGCGTGGCGCGCGTAGCCCGGCGCATAGGCCGCATCGAGCGCCGTCTGGTAGCGCTTGAGCAGATTCTCTTCCTCGGTGGTGAACCGCTGCTGCGCGTCGTTCATTTCCGGCATCTTGGCATTGAAGTCTTCGCCGACGGCCTGCACCCCCTGCATGTACTTCATCGCTTCCTGCGGATTGCTCATCATCCACTGCTGCATGCGCGTGGCCATTTCCATCGGCTCGATGCTCTTGTATTCGTCCTCGATCTGCTTGTTGACGGCGAGCTGCCGGGTCTTGCCCGCGTTGACC
>JANNKZ010000076.1:0-3736 GCA_031396515.1 Gammaproteobacteria bacterium | reverse complement strand
GGGACGCATCCCGTTCTCGCGCCGGCCGACGGACGGGTGGCGAGCGAGCGAATTTCCGGAAAAAGGGGTCTTCCCCTTTTTCCCATTCTTCTCTTCTGAGCGAGCGAGCCAGCCCGGCAGGCGGCGAGCGCGAGTGGGCTTAACCCTGCTTGCGGAGTTCGTCGCGAAGTGTTCTGCGCAGGATCTTTCCCACGTTGGTCTTCGGGAGTTCGTCGCGGAAGTAGATGTGGCGCGGGACCTTGTAGCCGGTGAGTTCGCGCTTGGAAAACGCCACGACCTGTTCGGCAGTCAGCGTCGGATCTTTCCGGACGATGAACAGCGCGACGACTTCGCCGGATTTCTCGTCCGCCTGCGCGACCGCCGCGACTTCCAGCACGCCCGGCATCTGCGCGACCACGCCCTCGACTTCGTTCGGGTACACGTTGAAGCCCGACACCAGGATCATGTCCTTCTTGCGGTCCTCGATGAACGTGCGGCCGCGCTCGTCCATGCGGCCGATGTCGCCGGTGCGCAGCCACCCGCCCGGCAGCATCACCTGCGCCGTTTCATCGGGCCGGTTCCAGTAGCCGCGCATCACCTGCGGCCCGAGCACGCAGATCTCGCCGACCGCGCCGAGCGGCAGCGCATTGCCGGCGTCATCGCGGATCGAGATCTCGGTCGAGGGCAGCGGATAGCCGATCGAGCCGTTGAAATCGACCGTGCCCGGCAGGTTCGCGGTCGCGACCGGCGAAGTCTCGGTGAGTCCCCAGCCCTGGCAGATGTGCCGCCCCGTGACCTGACGCCAGCGCTCGGACACGGCCGCCTGCACCGCCATGCCTCCGCCGAGCGCGACTTTCAGCGAACTGAAGTCGATCCGGTCGAATCCCGGCGTGTTCAGCAGCCCGTTGAAGAGCGTATTGACGCCGGTAATGAAGGTGAACTTCACCTTCGACAGTTCCTTGACGAAGCCCGCCATGTCGCGCGGATTCGTGATCAGCAGGTTCTCGCCGCCGACCCGCGTGAACACCAGCATGTTCGAGGTCAGCGCGAAGATGTGATACAGCGGCAGCGCCGTCACGACCACCGCGTGATCCATTGCACCGAGCTCCGGCATGTACGCCGTGACCTGGATCGTGTTCGCGACCATGTTCCGGTGCGTCAGCACCGCGCCCTTCGACACGCCGGTCGTGCCGCCGGTGTACTGCAGGAAGGCGATGTCCTCGCCACTGACGTCCACCGGGTCGAGCGCGTGCCGCGCGGCAGCGGCCATCACGTCGTTGAATCGCAGCGCCCCCGGAATCGACCAGGCCGGCACCATCTTCTTGACGCGGCGGATCACGAAATTGGTGATCGCGCCCTTTGGGAAGCCGAGCAGGTCGCCGATGCCGGTGACGATGACCTTGCGCACCGGCGTGCGCGGGAGCACCTGCGCAAGCGTAGCGGCCGCGTTCTCGAAGATCACGATGACGGTCGCGCCGGAATCGTTGAGCTGGTGCTCGAGCTCGCGCGCCGTGTAGAGCGGGTTGACGTTGACGACCGTCATGCCGGCGCGCAGCGCGCCGATGATCGCGATCGGGTACTGCAGGATGTTCGGCATCATCAGGGCGACGCGGTCGCCCTTACTGAGGCCGGCTTCCTTCTGCAGCCAGGCGCCGAACTGGCGCGAGGCGCCGTCGATTTCGGCGTAAGTCAGCGTGCGGCCCATGTTCGAGAAGGCCGGGCGCGCGGCGTAGTCGCGGCAGGCATCCTCGAAGAGCTGTTTCAGCGAGCGGACGGAATCCGGATCGATCTCGGCCGGCACGCCGGCGGGGTAGTCCTTCAACCAGAACTTCGCCGGCGACATCATGGTGGCTGCGTCATTCATTATTGCAATGCAAAACGGCGCCGGATTCCTGCGACCGGCAACCGTTCCGATTTGACGCGGGTTTGCCTAGGGGCGCAAGAGTGGCGCGAGCTGGCCCCAGACGTTGTTCAGGAGAATCGGCTGCGCCCTGGCATTCGGGTGGATACCGTCCGCCTGGAAGAAGGCGAGATCGAGCGCGACGCCGTCGTCCACGAGCGCGGCGCTGCCGATGCGGTAGCGCCGGGCGAGGTCGTCGTAGATCTGCTGGAACGAATTGGCGTAGCGGGGGCCGTAGTTCGTGGGAACTCGGATCGCAAGCAGCAGCACCTGGGCGCCCGTGGCCTGGCTCTTCGTAATCAGGAGTTCGAGATTCGAGCGCACGCGAGAAACCGGCAAGCCGCGCAACCCGTCGTTGCCGCCGAGCTCGAGGATCACGATCGCGGGCTTGTGCGTCGCGAGTGCGCGGCCGAGCCGCTGGACGCCGCCGTCGGTCGTCTCGCCGGTCACGCTGGCATTGACGACGCGGTGTCCGTAACCTTCTTTCTTCAGCCGTTGCTGCAGAAGCGACACCCAGCCCTGGCCGGGTATGAGACCGTAACCCGCCGACAGCGAATCGCCGACCACCAGGATCACCGGCGGTCCGGCAGGCTGTTCCGCCGGGGCGGGCGCCGCCAGCAGGCATAACAAGAGGGCGAAGACGAGCCGCATGGACAGGAAGACAGTGCTGGAAGCCAGAAGTTTGCGCAAGGAGGTCTCGAGCCCGGAGGGGCGCCTGACCATCCTCGCGGACGTCGATCTCGAGGTCGCGGAGGGCGAAAGCGTCGCGATCATCGGGGCATCCGGCGCCGGGAAATCCACGCTGCTGGCGCTGCTCGCCGGCCTCGACGAACCGACCTACGGAACGGTCTGGCTCGAAGGCATCGAACTCTCCGCGCTCGACGAGGACGGCCGCGCGGCCGCGCGCGCGAAGCACGTCGGCTTCGTGTTCCAGTCCTTCCACCTGATTCCGTCGCTGACCGCGCACGAGAACGTGATGCTGCCGCTCGAGCTCGCCGGCCGCACCGACGCGCGCCCGGCGGCGCGCGAGGTCCTGACCCAGGTCGGGCTGGAAAGCCGGCTCGGCCACTATCCGCGCCAGCTCTCGGGCGGCGAGCAGCAGCGTGTGGCGATCGCGCGCGCCTTCGTCACGCGCCCGTCCGTGCTCTTCGCCGACGAACCGACCGGCAACCTGGACACGACGACCGGGGCGCGCGTGATCGACCTCCTGTTCGAGCTCAACCGGGCGACCCGCACGACGCTCGTGCTCGTCACGCACGACCGTGAGATCGCCGGGCGCTGCGATCGCGTGATCCGGATGGACGCCGGCCGGCTGGTGGCCTGATGCGGGCGCTGCGCTTCGCGATGCTGGCGCTGATGCGCGACTGGCGCTCCGGCGAGCTTGCGGTGCTGCTGGTGGCGCTCCTGATTGCGGTGACCGCGCTGACCGGTGTCGGCTTCTTCACCGACCGTATCGCGCAGGCGGTCGAGCAGCGCGCCTCCGAAGTGATCGCCGCGGACCTGCGCCTCCGTTCCGCCAAGGAACCGGACGCCGAGTACGAGCGGCTGGCGAAAAAGCACAACATCGCGACGGCGCGCACCGTGACCTTCCCGAGCGTGGTGTTCTTCGGCGGCGATTCCTCGATCGCCGCAGTGCGCGCGGCAGGGCCGGGTTATCCGCTGCGCGGCCGCATCAAGATCTCGGACGTGCCCTTCGAAGATTCCTTCGAGACGCAGAGCCTCCCCGGCCGCGGCCAGGTCTGGCTCGATCCGCGCCTGCTCGCGCGCCTCGGCGCCCGGATCGGCGACGTGGTCAACATCGGCGCGGCGAACTTCACGGTGACGCAGGTGCTGGCCTACCGGCCGGACCAGGGTTCG
>JANNKZ010000034.1:0-7715 GCA_031396515.1 Gammaproteobacteria bacterium | reverse complement strand
ATGGCGCCCTTCATGACGCCGTTCAAGCTCGGTCTCCTCGCCGCGATTTTCTTCGCGATGCCGGTAATCCTCTACCAGATCTGGGCCTTCGTCGCACCTGGGCTCTACAAGCACGAGCGCCGCTTCGCGCTGCCGCTCTTCGTCTCGAGCGTGATCCTGTTCTACGCCGGCGCCGCCTTCGCCTACTTCGTCGTGTTTCCGCTCGCCTTCAAATTCTTCGTCGGAACCACGCCGGAAGGCGTGCGCATGATGACCGACATGACGCAGTACATGGACTTCACCGTGCTGATGTTCTTCGCCTTCGGCCTTGCCTTCGAGATCCCGGTCGCGACCGTCCTGCTCGTGCGCACCGGCCTCGTGAAGCGCGAGGCGCTGACCCAGAACCGCGGCTACGTGATCCTCGGCATCTTCATCATCGCGGCCTTCCTGACGCCGCCCGATCCCATCTCCCAGACCCTGATGGCGATCCCGATGTACGCGCTCTACGAGGCGGGCGTCCTGATGTCCCGTTTCCTCGTACGCGCCAAGCCGACCGACCCCGGGGCTGATCCGGCTTGATGTTGCACCGCAACATGGCGGAGACTCGCCGGACTTTCGGAGTATCAAAGACATGAACACCGACCTGCGTATCCCGCCGGGGAATTTCCTCGGTCACCCGAAGGGCCTGTACCTGCTCTTCGTGACCGAGATGTGGGAGCGCTTCAGTTACTACGGCATGCGCGCACTGCTGGTGCTCTACGCCGCCGCGGCGACCCACGCCGCGAACCCGGGACTCGGCTGGGCGGAACCGCAGGCGCTCAAGCTCTATGCCTGGTACACGGGCTTCGTCTACCTGACGCCGCTGTTCGGCGGCTGGGTCGCCGACAACTTCATCGGCCAGCGCAAGGCGGTGATCCTGGGCGGCATCATCATGGCGCTCGGCCAGTTCACCCTCGCCGCGCCGCTCGACACGATGGGCATGAGCGGTGCGTTCTCGTTCGGCGCCCTCGGCATCGCATTCCCGGAAACGCCGACCAGCTTCTACGTCGGCCTGCTGCTGATGGTCATCGGCAACGGCTTCTTCAAGCCGAACATCTCGACCATGGTCGGCGACCTGTACCCACAAGGCGACGCGCGCCGCGACGGCGCCTTCACGATCTTCTACATGGGCATCAACACCGGCGCCTTCCTCGCGCCGCTGGTCTGTTCGACGCTCGCCGAGGATCCGAGCTACGGCTGGCGCGTCGGTTTCATCTGCGCGGGCATCGGCATGATCCTGTCGGTGATCATCCAGTTGCTGTTCGCGCAGCGCTACATCGGCGACGTCGGCCGGCAGCCGGCCGCGCACCGCTCGCTCGCGCTCGCCGGCGGCAAGAAAGAACCGCTGACGCCAGTGGAACGCGACCGCATCCGCGTCGTGTTCGTGATCTTCACGTTCGTCGTGATCTTCTGGGCGACCTTCGAGCAGGCCGGCGGCCTGATGAACCTGTTCGCCGACAAGTACGCCGACCGCCAGGTCGGCTCCTTCCTGGTGCCCACCGGCTGGTTCCAGTCGCTCAATCCGCTCTTCATCGTGCTGCTCGGCATCCCGTTCTCGATGCTGTGGAGCAGGCTCGGCGCCACCGGCAGGAATCCGGCAACGCCCGTCAAGATGTACCTCGGCCTGTTGCAGGTCGCGCTCGGATTCGTGTTCCTGGTGATCGCGGTGTTCGAGATGCAGGGCTCGGGCGACATGAAGTCGAGCATGATCTGGCTCGTGCTGGCGTATCTCTTCCACACGACCGGCGAGCTTTGCATCAGCCCGGTCGGACTGTCGATGGTGACCAAGCTCGCGCCGCTCCGGCTCGCGTCGCTGATGATGGGCGTCTGGTTCCTGGTCAATTTCTTCGGCAACACGCTCGCCGGCTACATCGGCGCATTCACCGAGAACATGGGCGATTACGGCTGGGTCGGATCGCTCGCCGCCGATTTCGGCGTGCGCGCAGAGCACGCTGGCCTGTTCGGCGTGTTCGGCGGCCTCGCCGTGGTGCTGATCGGGTTCAGCCTGGTCCTGTGGGCGATTTCCGGACGCATCGTTGAGTGGATGCACGGCGCCGAAAAGACGACGAAGTAAGCCACTCCATGCCACGCAATGTCACCATCTTCTGCCTGACCGCCGTCCTCGCCGGCTGTGGGCACGGCGACAAACCGGAGGAAACCGCGGACGAGTTTGCGGCGCGCGCCAACGCGGAGCTCCAGAAGGGCGGGCACGAGGGCAGCATGGCGGCGTGGGTGCAGCTCACCTACATCACGCCGGACACCGAGGCGCTTAATGCCCTGGCTGGCGAGCGGGTACAGGAGGACTACGCCCGCCTCATCAAGGAATCGAAGGCGTTCGAGGGCGAGGACATCTCCGAAGATGCGGCGCGCACGATCAAGCTGCTGAAGTTCGGTCTCGACGCACCGGCGCCGGACGATCCGGCGAAGCGCCAGGAGCTATCGGAAATCGAGACGCGCATGGTCTCGGTCTACGGCGCGGGCAAGTACTGCCCGTCCGGCCCGGACAGCTGCAAGAATTTCGAGGCGCTGGCGGCCGAACTCGCGAAGGTCCGCGATCCGGACAAATTGGTCGAGTACTGGCGCGGCTGGCATGCGATTGCGAAACCGATCCGCAAGGACTACCAGCGCTTCGTCGAGCTCGCCAATGAAGGCGCTAGCGGCCTCGGTTACGCCAACGTCGGCGATCTCTGGCGGTCGGGATACGACATGCCGCCGGCGGATTTCGAAAAGGAAACCGACCGGCTGTGGTCGCAGGTGAAGCCGCTGTACGACGGCCTGCATTGCTACGCGCGCGGCAAGCTGCAGGGCCAGTACGGCAAGGAACTCGTGCCGGACGGCAAGCCGGTCCCGGCGCACCTGTTCGGCAACATGTGGGCCCAGCAGTGGAACAATATTTACGATCTGCTTGAGCCCTACCCGGGCGTCTCGAACCTGGACGTCACCAAAGAGCTCGTGAAGCAGGGTTACGACGTGCCGAGGATGGCGCGCTCGGCGGAGTCCTTCTACACCTCGCTCGGTTTCCCGGAGCTGCCGCAGACTTTCTGGGAGCGCTCGATGCTGACGCGCCCGCGCGACCGCGAGGTCGATTGCTACCCCAGCGCCTGGGACGTGGATGCGAAAGGCGACCTGCGCATCAAGATGTGCACCAGCGTGACCGAAGAGGACCTCTACACGCTGTATCACGAGCTCGGACACATCTATTACGACATGAGCTACATGCAGCAGCCGTACCTCTATCACAGCGGCGCGCATGACGGCTTCCACGAGGCGATCGGCGACACGATCAACCTGTCGATGACCGAGGGTTACCTGGCGAGCGTGGGCCTGCTGCCGAAAGGCGCGAAGTCGAGCCGCGAGGCGCTGATCAACCGCCAGATGAAGGTCGCGAGCGACAAGATCGCGTTCCTGCCCTTCGGCAAGCTGGTTGACCAGTGGCGCTGGGGCGTGTTCTCGGGCGCGATCAAGCCGGAAAATTACAATGAAGCCTGGTGGGAGCTGCGCCGCAAGTTCCAGGGCGTGGACGCCCCGGTCACGCGCACCGAGGAGGACTTCGACCCGGGCGCGAAGTACCATGTGCCCGGCAACACGCCGTACACGCGTTATTTCCTGTCGTTCGTGCTGCAGTTCCAGTTCCACCGCGCGCTCTGCACGCAGGCGGGATTCAAGGGGCCGCTGCACGAATGCTCCATTTACGGCAGCGAGGAAGCAGGCCGCGCCTACCAGGAAATGCTCGCGCTCGGCGCCAGCAAGCCGTGGCAGGATGCGCTCGAAAAGCTGACCGGCACGCGCGATATGGACGCGACGGCGATCGTCGAGTATTTCGAGCCGCTGATGGCCTGGCTCGAGGAACAGAATCGCGGCAAGCAGTGCGGCTGGTAAGAAGAAAAAGGAATCCACCATGAGCGAAATCGATGCCGGCAGGCAGTTGACCGTACGCGCGATCGTCCTGTCGCTGATCCTGACTGTCCTGCTCGCCGCGGCGAACGCCTACCTCGGCCTCTTCGCCGGACTCACCGTCGCGACCGCGATTCCAGCGGCCGTCATTTCGATGGGACTGCTGCGCCTGCTCGGGCGCTCGAGCATCCTCGAGAACAACATCGTCGCGACCGGCGCCTCGGCCGGCGCCTCGATCGCGGCCGGCACCGTGTTCACGATCCCGGCGCTCGTGCTGATGGGCCACTGGCAGACATTCGATTACTGGTGGGTGTTCGCGATCGCGGGCCTCGGTGGCCTGCTCGGCGTGCTGTTCTCGGTGCCGCTGCGCCGCACGCTGATCATCGACCAGAAGCTCCAGTTCCCCGAGGGCGTCGCGACCGCGGAGGTCCTGAAGGTCGGACAGGATCCGGGGCATGGACTGAAGGCGCTTTCCCTGGCCGCGGGCACGGCGGCGCTCTTCAAGTTTGCGCTTGCCGGTTTGAAGCTGTCGCCGGAGTCGTTCACCGCCGCGCGCTTCTTCTTCGGCGAACGCACCATCGGCTTTTTCGGCATCAACCTGTCGCCCGCGCTGCTCGGCGTCGGCTTCATCGTCGGCTTCAATATCGGTTGCCTGATGCTGTCAGGTGGCGCGCTGTCGTGGTGGATTTTCATCCCGATCTACAACACGTTCTTCATCGATACGAATCCGGAATTGGCCTCCCAGCTCGTCGGACTCTCGGCCGAGGACGCCGCGTTCACCATCTGGAACCTGCAGGTTCGCTACATCGGTGTCGGTGCCATGCTGATCGGCGGGCTGTGGTCGCTGTGGTCGCTCCGGAAATCCCTGCTCTCCGGCGTCAAGACCGGCGTGAAGGTGAAAGCAGGCAGCGCCGCTGACGTCCCGCACACCGAACGCGACCTGCCGATGGGCGCGATCCTGGCCGGTGTCGTGTTGTTCGTGTTGCCGCTGTTCGGTCTTTATTACGCGGTGGTCGACAATTTCGGCATCGCATTCGCGATGGCCGTCGTCATGGTCGTCGCCGGCTTCGTGTTTTCGTCGGTCAGCGGCTACATGGCCGGACTGGTCGGCTCCTCGAACAACCCGGTATCCGGCATCACGATCTCGACCATCCTGTTCGCCTCGCTGCTGCTGCTCGTAGTCTTCGGCAAGGGTTCGACGGTCGGCCCGGTCGCGGCGATCATGATCGGCGCGGTGATCTGCAATGCGGCGGCGGTCGCCGGCGACAACCTGCAGGACCTGAAAGCCGGCCAGCTGGTCGGCGCGACGCCCTGGCGCCAGCAGGTGATGCTCGGCATCGGCGCGCTCGCCTCCGCCGCCGTCATGGCGCCGGTGCTCAACCTGCTCCTGCAGGCGAACGGCATCGGCACGCCGGCATTCCCGGGCGCGACGCCGCTCGCGGCGCCGCAGGCGACGCTGATGGCATCCGTCGCGAGCGGCATTTTCGGCAGCGGCCTGCCCTGGAACATGGTCGCGATCGGCGCCGGCGTCGGTGCGCTCGTGATCATGCTCGACGAGTGGCTGAAGGCGCGTGGCGCGAGCTGGCGGGCGCCCGTGCTCGCGGTTGCGGTCGGCATCTACCTGCCGCTCGAGCTATCCACGCCGATTTTCGCCGGTGGCCTGATTGCAGCTTTGGCGACGCGCTGGCATCGTCGGCGCAGTCCCGGCGGCGACATCGAGAAGCTGAAACAGACGGGGCTGCTGTTCTCCGCCGGCCTGATCGCGGGCGAGGCGCTGATCGGCGTGCTGATCGCAATCCCGATCGTCGTGACCAAGGACGCCAACGTCCTGGCGGTCGCCGAGAACCTGCAGCCTGGCAAGTGGGCGGGCCTTGCGGTGCTCGTCCTCGTCGGCTGGTGGATGCACCGCTTCGCGACGCGCTCCTCCCCGAAATAGCGCCACTGGAAAGGGGTCGCATCCCTTTACCTGGCGGCAGCCAGCCGGGCTGGCTCGCTCGCTCAGAAGAGAAGAATCGGAAGATTCTCTCGCTCGCCACCCGTCTGGCTGCCGCCCGGACGGTAAAGGGATGCGACCTCTTTTGCGTTACCCTTGTCAGTGATGAGCGAGACGCATTCGCACCGTCGGGGGATCACGATTGCGCTCGCGATCGTCTACCTCGTCTGGGGCACCAGCTACCTCGCGACCAAGATCATGGTCACGGACGAACCGCCGCTCGTCGCCGGCGGGTTGCGATTCGGCCTGGCTGGTCTCCTGCTGCTCGCGTTCGCCTGGTGGCGGGGCGGCCCGCCGGTCCTGAAGGGCGCCGAATTGCGGCACGTGATTGTCATGGGCTTGCTGGCCGTGCTATTCGCCAATGCCTGCCACGTGATCGCGATGCAGCACGTGCAATCCAACACGGCCGCACTCCTGAACGCGACGCCCGCGCTCTGGATCGCCTGGCTCGGCACCTTCGGCCATCGTCGCAGCCATCTCTCCGGCACGGCGCGCGCGGGACTGCTCATCGGATTCCTCGGCGTCCTGCTGGTGCTCTCGCCCAAAGGCGGCTTTCATCTCGCCGGCCTCGGCTGGCAGCTCCTGATCCTGCTCGGCTGCCTCAGCTGGTCGCTCGGCACCATCTATTACCGCAATGCGGGTTCCGCGAATCCGCCCGTGATGTTCACCGCGCTGCAGATGCTCGCTGGCTCGCTCGGCCTGCTCGCGGCCGCGTGGATCTCCGGCGAACCCTTCGACGTACACTGGACCGGGCGCGGGCTCGCCGCATTCGCCTGGCTCGTCGTGATGAGCGGCTGCGTCGGCTATACGGCTTACGTGTGGCTCGCGACGCATACGACGCCGGTCGTGGTCGGTTCTTACGGCTACGTCAATCCGGCAGTCGCGGCAGTGGTCGGTTGGCTCGCGCTCGGCGAGACTCTCGCCTGGACGCAGATTGCGGGAATGCTCGTTATCCTGCTCGGAGTTGCGCTCGCGACCGGCTACCTGACACCCATGCCCAGAAATCCCCTGCCGAAGCCGGAGGCCTGATGGAGCGGAAGTCACACGATCCCGGGCGGCGATTGCTCCTCCGCCAATCACTGGCATTCGCGGGCGCCGTTGCCCTCTCCACTCCGGGCTGCGCGCTCGCCACCGGCGGAGCCGGTGCCGCGCCGGCATCCGACCCGCATCCGGCGCTCGGCCGCAACCTGAAGCGCATCGCGTTCGGGTCCTGCGCCGAGGCCACGAAGCCGCAGCCGGTCTGGGATCCAATCCTCGCGCGCCGGAACGACCTCTTTATCTTTCTCGGCGACAACATCTACGCAGACACGCGCGACCTGTCGGTGCTGTCCGCGAAATACGCCGAACTCGCGGCGATTCCCGGCTTTGCGAAACTGCGCGCCTCAACGCCGGTGGTCGCGGTCTGGGACGACCACGACTACGGCGAAAACGACGCGGGCGGCGAGTATCCCGCCAAGGACGGATCGCGGCGGATCTTCCTCGATTTCTGGAACGAGCCCGCGGACTCCCCGCGCCGCAACCGTAACGGCGTCTACGGGTCCTGGGTATTCGGCGAACCCGGACAGCGCGTGCAGGTGATCCTTCCGGATCTGCGCTACAACCGCACGGCGCTCACGCCGCTCGAACTCGGCGGCGTTCCCCACGAAACCTGGGCGCGCGCCCGCGTAGCGTCGGGTCAGGAGCTGCCGGGTCCGTACATGCGCAATCCCGATCCGAAGGCAACCATGCTGGGCGAAAGGCAGTGGCAATGGCTCGAACGCCAGCTCGAAGTGCCGGCGGAACTGCGCCTCTTCGGCTCGAGCGTGCAGGT
>JANNKZ010000530.1:0-1784 GCA_031396515.1 Gammaproteobacteria bacterium | reverse complement strand
GGCCTTCGCGCTGCTGCCCGACCCCGCGGCTTCGAAACTCCCGCTCGCGGACGCGGCGGCGGTGCTCGCGGGGCCGGCGGGCGCGGTCGTGATCTCGATTGCCGCCGTGTTTTCCTGCGCCGGCAGCATGTCGGCGACCATGCTGGTCGCGCCGCGGCTCTTCTACGCACTCGGTGCGAGCGGAGACCTGCCGCGGCCGCTCGGCGCGGTGCATGAGAAACGGAATACGCCTTTCGTCGCGATCGCCTTCCTGGGCACCGTCGCCTGGCTACTCGCGGTGACCGGCACCTTCGAGTACCTGATCAGCCTGTTCGTGATCATTCGCGTCGTCACCTACGGAACCGTGAGTGCGGCGCTGATCCGGCTGCGGCTGCGCGACGGCCCGGCGCCGGTCACGGTGCCGGGCGGCAATGTCATCGCGGTCGCGGCCCTCCTCTGCGTGGTCGCGGTCACGCTGACGACGTCGTGGCTCGCGGTCTGGCATGTGGCGATCGCCCTCGCGGTCGGACTCGCCGTGCGCGCCGTGACACGCTTTGTCTCGGCGCGTAGAGTTTCGGTCCGGAGGAATTCGTCATGAAGAGACGCCAGTTCGTCGGTGCGGGACTCTCGCTGGCTGCGGCCTGGCCGCTCAAGGGATTTGCGGCCGTCCTGAAGGGCGTCGGCGAAGTCGCCGCGAAGACGCTCGACGGCAACGATATCGCGCTGCCCGGATCGGCGGTCGAGGATCTCGCGGCCAGGCTGCGCGGCGACGTGCTGTTGCCCGGCAACCCGGATTACGACCGCACCCGACGCGTCTGGAACGGGATGTTCGACAAGCATCCCGCGCTGATCGCGCGTTGCACCGGGGCGAGCGACGTTCGCCGCGCGGTGGATTTCGCGCGCGAACACCGATTGCTGACGGCCGTTCGCGCCGGCGGCCACAGCGTGTCGGGCAAGTCCACCTGCGACGGCGGCCTGGTCATCAACCTGCAGCAGATGCAGGGCGTGCGCGTCGATCCGGATGCGCGGCGTGCCCACCTCGAAGCGGGTTCCCTGCTCGGACAGCTGGATCATGAATGCGCTGCGCATGGGCTCGCGACGACGGCCGGCACGTACTCGATCACCGGCGCGGCCGGACTCACGCTGAGCGGCGGGTTCGGCCGGCTCGGTCGCCGCTTCGGGCTCGCCTGCGACAACGTCGCTTCCTTCGATGTCGTCACCGCAGACGGCCGATTCATCCAGGCGAACGACGATGAGAACGCGGACCTGTACTGGGGGCTGCGTGGCGGCGGCGGCAACTTTGGCGTCGTGACCGCGATCGAGTATCGGTTGCATCCGGTCAACCCGATCATCCTCGGTGGTTTCGTCGCCTGGCCGTTCGACCAGGCCCGCGATGCGATGCGCTTCTATCGCGACATCGCGATCGATGCCCCGGAGGTGGTCAACCTGATGCCGGGGATCTACTGGGAAGACGGTTCAGCACGGGTGTATGGTGGTTTGGTGGTGGTATAGACCTTACACCTCATTATGTGATTGAAGAGGATGCCAAGTTTTTTCATGAGGCATTAAAGGTGGCTCCAGCCCTTGATCTGATTGCGCGAGTAGCTATGATTAATGTAGCGGCTGAAGAAGCCACGCGTGCGCTGGGTTTGTCACAGAGTGAATTCCTGCCGTTTGCCGCCGCCTGGCCGCGCGTGCGCGCCGGCTACCTGGACTGGCTGGCCGGGCACGAGGCCGGCGGCACCACCTTCTCGGAGGCCGAAGCCTGGAAAGAAATGCCGTTGGGCCGCTTGACGCTGATCGGC
>JANNKZ010000520.1:0-2354 GCA_031396515.1 Gammaproteobacteria bacterium | reverse complement strand
TGAACGAATGCTTGATGCCGCGCTGCGAGAGGATCTGGCTCATGCCGGTGCGGAGCTTCATGCCGTATTCGGCGAGGGTGGCGAGAGCCGGCGTCTCGGCCAGGATTTCCAGGCATTTTTCCGCCGCGGCGAGTGCGACCGAGTGGCAGGTGAAGGTGCCGCCGTGCACCGTGCCCTGGCCGAAATTGCGCATGATGTCCTCGCGCCCGCAGCAGACGGAGATCGGGTAGCCGTTGCCCATCGCCTTGGCGAAGGTGCAGAGGTCGGCCTTGACGCCGAACAGCTCCTGCACGCCGCCACGGGCCACGCGGAAGCCCGTCTTCACCTCGTCGATGATCATCAGGATGCCGTACTTGTCGCAAAGGGCGCGCGCATCGCGCAGGAATTCGCGGGTCGCCGAGATCGAGCAGCAGTTGCCCATGATCGGCTCGATCATGAATGCCGCGATCTGGCCGCCATAGGCCTTGAACACGCTTTCGAGGCGGTCGGCGTCGTTCATCGGCACGGCGTGGATCAGCGCGCGCAGCACGTGCGGGACGCCGGCGCCGTAGGGGACGAGCTGCGGATCGCCGTGGCCCGGATGCCATTCCTCGATGGAGGTCGTCCAGAGCGCCGCGTCGAAGACGCCGTGGTAGCCGCCCTCGATCACCACGTAGGAATCCTTGCCGGTATAGGCGCGCGCGACGCGCAGCGCCGCCATCACGGCCTCGGTGCCCGAGTTCGAGAAGCGCACGAGCTCGGCCGCCGGCACCATGCTCGCGATGCGCTCGGCAACGGCGTACTCGCGCTCGGTCGAGAGGGCGAAGACGCCGCCGACGTCGATGCCGGCGCGCGCCGCGGCGTCCACGCGATCGTCCGCGTAGCCGAGGATGCAGGGCCCGTAGGCCAGCCGGTAATCGATGTACTCGTTGCCGTCGATGTCGGTCAGGCGGGCGCCCTTGGCCGACTTCACGTAGATCGTCTTGTCCTCGCCCCAGTAGCGGAAATTCGAGGAGACGCCGAGCGGGAGGCGGCGTATGGCTTTCTGGAACTGGGCGTTGGATTTCGCGAGGCTGCGGGTCATTCGGGCGGGCCTCCTGCCGGGGTCGGAACGGTCGATTTTTCGGTTGCCAAGGGTCCCACAAACCGGCCCGGCACGTCCACGCAAATGAATAGCCGTTCATTCATTGGAAGCGGCCGTGGAAACGGGTAAGATGGTGCCCCACCATGGGATTCCCCTGAACGCCAAACGGTCACTCGCCGCCGTGCCGCGACGCCGCACGGCGCCTCCGGAAGAGCGGCGCGAGCAGCTCATCCTGGCGACGATCCGCTGCGTGGCGAATCACGGGCTTGCCGACACGACCATTGCGACCGTTGCCCAGGAGGCCGGCCTCAGCCAGGGCATCATCAACCTGCACTTCCGGAGCAAGGAAGGCCTGCTGACGGAGACGTTGCGTTACCTCGCCGACGAGTACCGGAATGCCTGCCGTGATGCAGCAGCGGCCGCCGACGTCTCGCCGGCCGCGGGGCTCGAAGCCATGGTCGAGCTCGATTTCCGCCGCGGCATCTGCGCCCGCGACAAGCTTGCCGTCTGGTTCGCGTTCTGGGGCGAGCGCAAGTTCCGGCCGACCTACCGGCGCATCTGCGCCGATCGCGACAAGTCCTATGACGACATGGTCCGGGTGATGTGCCGGCGCCTGTGCGAACAGGGTAACTACCCGGACGTCGAGCCGGACCTGGTCGCGGATGGCCTTTCCGCGCTGACCGACGGGCTCTGGCTCGACCTGCTGGTCCGGCCCGAGACGATGAGCCGCGAGCTCGCGAAGCGGATTACGCTGTCCTATCTCGCCGACGCCTTCCCGAAACATTTCCGGCAGCCGCCGGCCGCGGCCAGGAGATAGCCCGATGCGACTCGCCCTCGACAAACAAGCGGAATCCTGGCGCGCGAAAGCATTCCGCTTCGCGACCGAGGAGCTGATCCCGCACGAGGTCGAGGCCGAGCTGCACGAGGGCCGCCTGCCAGCGGAGGTCGAGAAGCGGCACAAGAAGCTCGCGGTCGAGCTCGGCTTCAGCGCGATGGACGTGCCGAAGGCGCATGGCGGGCTCGGGCTTCGCATCGTCGACCAGGTCGCGGTCTGGGAACAGCTCGGCCGCGTGACGAACGCGCTTTGCTGGTGCTTCTCCGAGGCCCAGGGCTGGATGTTCGAGGCCTGCTCCGAGGAGCAGATCCAGCGCTTCATCCTGCCGCTCATGAGCGGCGCGCGGAAGGAGTGCTACGCGATCACCGAGAGCAGTTCGGGCTCGGACGTGGCGGTCGAGACGATCGCGCGGCGCGCGCCGGGCGGCTACGCGATCTCCGGCGAGAAGTGGTACGT